>CADCBS010000001.1 GCA_902799715.1 uncultured bacterium
GCCGCCGGCCGCCACGCCGCCGCCGATGCCGGCAAGCGCCGCCGGCAGGTCCGCGGCCGCGCCGCCCGAAGGATGCGCCACGAGCGCCGCGCCGCAGAAAGCCCCCAGTACGCAGGCCAGGTTCCGCGCTCCGGCCTTTTCGCCGAGGAACATCCATGCGAAGACCACGGTGAAGAAGGGGGCGAGCTTGTTCAGCATCATCGCGTCGCCGAGGGGCAGGCGCGACAGCGCGTAGAAGTTGCCGAAAATCCCGAGCGTGCCGAGCACGGACCTCAAGACCCGGACGCGCCAGGCGCGCGGCGCGATCCCGCCGGCCGCCCGGCGGGCGCCGCCGGTGCGGGCGAACGCCGCGGCGGCGAGAGAGAGCGCCACGACGTTGCGGAAGAAGCTCTTCTGCACCGCGCCGAGCGGTTCGCCGAAAGAGTCGGCCAGGCGCACGCACAGCCCCATGGCGGCGAAGCCGGCGGCGGAGACGAGCATGCACGCCACGCCCTTGGCGCGGCGCGAAAGGCGGAATGTTCCCACGGGGAAGCGAAAGGCCCGGCCTGCGCGGCCGGGCCTTCCCGTCACTGGCGGAGCATCTTCCGCTCGCGCCTGCACAGCTGGATCGGAAGCCCCCACGGGTCGCGCAGCATGGCCAGGTCCAGGCCCGGCTTGTGCGTCACCGAAAGGATCTTCGCGCCGGCCTTTTCCAGGCGGGCGGCGTCGCCGTCGACGTCGTCGGACACGAGCGCCAGATGCAGCTGCATCGGATCCATCGAAGCATAGTCCGGGATGGTGCGCCCCTCCTGCGGGTTGCAGTAGAGCTCGAGAGTCATCTGTCCGGACGAATCGCGCACGAAGCGGCCGCGGTCGAAAGCCTCGGGCGGCGCGGCGAACGCGATTTCGAAGCCGAGATTCTCGACCATCCAGTCGGCCTGGCGGTCGGGTTCCGGCACGTTGAACGCTACATGTTCGATTTTCATGGCACGGCTCCGTGCGCCTTGCGGCGGCGGGTGGAGATCGTCATTCGGCGGCGAGGGCGTCGGCCGTCGCGTCGTCGATGTCCATGTTGTTGTAGACGTCCTGGACGTCTTCGAGGTCCTCGAGCATGTCGATGAACTTCTGCATGGCCTTGGCCGTGGCGACGTCGGTCACGGGGGTCGTCATGTTCGGCACGAGGCCGATGGAGGAGTTTTCCTCGTCCACGGCGATGCCGGCGCCCTTTATCGCTTCGAGCACGGACGTGAAGTCGCCCTGCTGGCACTTGACGGTGAAGCCGTCGTCTTCGGCCACGACGTCTTCGGCGCCGGCTTCGAGGGCGGTCTCCATGACCTTGTCTTCGGTGAGGCCGTCGGCGGCGGGTATTATAACCTGACCCATGCGGTCGAAGAGGCGCGACGCGGAACCCTGCTTGGCGAATTCGAGGCCGTTCTTCTTGAAGACGTTACCGACTTCGGCGGCTGCGCGGTTCTTGTTGTCGGTGAGCACGCTCACGACGAACGCCACGCCGCCCTTGATGCCCTCGTACTGGGCTTCGACCAGCGCGTCGGACTCCAGTTCGCCCGTGCCCTTCTTGATGGCGCGCTCGATGTTGTCGTTGGGCATCTGCGCGGCCTTCGCCTTGGCGATCAGGGTGCGCAGGGTGGGGTTGGTGTTGGGATCGCCGCCCCCGGCCTTCACGACGATGGTTATCTCCTTGCCGAGCTTGGAAAAGATCTTGCCCTTCCTCGCGTCGGCCGCGCCTTTGGCGCGCTTGATTGTTGCCCAGTGGCTGTGACCGCTCATTCTCGCTCCGTTCCTTGCGCTTTTTCGCGCTTAGTTCTCGTTTTCGCCGGCCGGGCCGTCGCCGGGCGACATGTTTTCGCCCAGCAGCCCGGAAGGCTTGTTGCTTTCAAAGTCCTGCACCCATCCGTTCTCGAATCCGAAATCCGCGGCGGCTTCCGCCACGGTCGCGTATTCCTCCTCAGCCACCGTCGCGTTCCACGGCGCAATCTCCTTCGCCCTGTAGGACGGCGTATACTGCGACATGAC
Organism: uncultured bacterium; assembly: GCA_902799715.1. Classification (GTDB taxonomy): domain Bacteria; phylum Verrucomicrobiota; class Kiritimatiellia; order RFP12; family UBA1067; genus CADCBS01. The sequence goes on from CADCBS010000001.1 coordinate 2,014, forward strand.
GCTCACGTGCACGGACGTGGAGACGTTCGTCGCGAGCCACGCAAGATTCTCCACGGCCTCCGCGGCGTGCCCCGGAAGCACCAGAATCCTGCATATCGTCCCGCGACGCGCCAGCCCGGAACCGTCGGTCTCCAGCGGGCCCAGACGGTTCCAGAACCGTTTGAACGCCGCCCGCGAGGCCTCCACGTAGCCGGGCGCGCAGGACGCCTCGGCGGCCGTCGCGTCGCGCGAATATCTGAGGTCGCACAGCGCGATGTCGCAAAGGTCCTGGTACGCGTCGAGCGTCTCCGCAGACTCGAAACCTGAAGTATTATACACGAAAGGGAGGCGGATGTCAGCAGAAATCAGCGGGGCCGTCGCCTCTCTTATCTGCGGCAGCCACGGACCGGGCGTCACGAGGTTCCAGTTCGAGCATCCGTCGCGCAGCGCGAGGTCGCGGAAAATCCCGCGCAGCCGCTCCACCGTCACGTCCTCGCCTTCGCCTTTCCACGACCACGGAGAGTTCTGGCAGTATATGCACCGCATCGTGCATCGCGAGAAGAACACCGCGCCGCTTCCGCGCTCGCCGACGAGCGGCGGCTCTTCCCCGAAATGCGGCCCCCAGCGGAAAACGCGCGGCAGCGCGCCGGCCCCGCAGAAGCCTCTTTCCCCGGCCAGGCGGTTCACGCCGCAGGCTCTGGGGCACAGGCGGCAGTTCTCAAGCATCCGGTCCGCCGTCCCCGGCCCGCGCCGGCCGCGCCTGCACGTTCTGCCGCTCCCACCTGTCGCGCGCGCGCAGGAACGCCGCGCAGGAGAACGGGACGGAAAACACGTACAGCGCGCCTATCACGCCCAGCGTGAGCCACAGGTCTATGAACAGGCAGCCTATCAGCAACAGCCCGCACGCGAGAACGGGCCGCTGCGCGCGCTTGCTCACGTGCACCGACTTCAGCGAAATCGTCGGCAGGCGCGACGCCATCAGCGTTCCGGCGAAAAGCAGCATCGCCATGCCGGCCGCCGGGCCCGAAAGCGCCGCGTACAACTCCGGCCAGCGCGTTTCCGCGCCGAGCGACGACAGCAGCAGGTACGGAGTGAGAAGCATCCAGCAGCCGCCAGGCGCCGGCACGCCGGTGAAGAAGTGCTTCCAGTACGGCAGCGGATCCTGCTCCAGCATGGTGTTGAAGCGCGCCAGGCGGAAGCAGTCGCACATCGCGTAGAAGAGCGCGCACCCCAGCACCATCCGCACGGTGCGCGGGTCGCATCCGACATGCTCCGGCCCGCCGGCGACCCAGAAGTACATGAACATGGCCGGCGCCACGCCGAAGTTCACGAAGTCCGCCAGCGAATCGAGTTCCGCGCCGAGCTTGGAGCTGGCGTCCAGGAGCCTCGCCACGCGGCCGTCCACGCCGTCGCACACGCACGCCACGAGAAGCGCGACGAGCGCTTCGCCGAACCGGCCTTCGCTGGAAAGCGAAATCGAAGTCATCCCGGCGCACGCCGCGAGCGCGGTGATCATGTTCGGGACCATCGCCTTCAGCGGCAATGCGTCCGCGCGGCGTTCGCGGCGGCGTCTTCTCGCGCCGCGCAGCCTGAACCTGCCCATGTCCCGGTCCTCCCCGCGCCCGGTCAGGCGTCCTGGCGGCCGCCGTCGGACGAAAGCAGCTCGGCCATCCTCGCCGCCGCCGCCGCCATGCTGCGCGAAAGTTCCGTCAGCTCGAGCCGCACCGGCGCCACGGAGTTCGCCGCCTGGGTCAGCTCGGCCTCGCGCTGGACCGACGCCTCCAGTTCGGCCTCGAGCTCGACGATCCTGTTCTCCGCGTCGCGCAGGAGCCGGCGCGTCTTGAAGAGCTGTTTCACCACCTCGCCCGGCTCGACGTTCACGTCGTCGATGTGCATGTCTTCCGGGATCGGCACGGAAACGGCCTGGCCGCACCGCGCGCACTGTATCTGCAGGCCCGCGCCGCGGTAGTCTATCACAAGGTTGTGCCCGCAGTACGGGCAGTCGAACACGATGTCCGTGTCGCTTATCTCGCTGCCGTCGTCGGCCTCGACAGGTTCGGAGGGCCGCACTCCGGGGGTTTCGATTTCCTCGGCGAACTGCGGTTCTTCCGGACCGGGAGCGTTCTCGTTCTCTTCGTTCATGTCGTTCCTCTTGCCATGGCCCCGAAGTGGGTTTCCCGCAGTATACCCGATTCGCGCGGCAGGGGCAAGCCCGCCGGCGAGCCGCCAGCGCCTATCCGCAAAACGCGCAGGCTTTCTTCTCCACGCCTTCTTCCGTGGATGGGGCAGCCTGCCCTCATACGCATACTGTCGCGCCGCAGGAAAATCTCACGCGGCAGGCGCAATTGCAGCATGGTGCCGGTTTGCGTCGAAGCCGGCGGGGCATGGCCGCGCTTCGCCTTCCCCGATCTTTGAAATGAGATTGCGGTGCGTATGAAATCTGATTCGCCCCGCTCGTTGGCAAGGCGGCTTGTCCCAAAGCCACTGCAAACGGCTCGCGACCCCACAAACCTTGAAGTGAGATTACGGTGCGGATGAAATCCGATTCGCCCCGCTCGTTGGCAGGGCGGCTTGTCCCAAAGCCACTGCAAACGGCCCGCAACCCCCACAAACCTTGAAGTGAGATTACGGTGCGTATGAAATCCGATTCGCCCCGCTCGTTGGCAGGCGGCTTGTCCCAAAGCCACTGCGAACGGCCCGCCAACCCCCAAACCTTGAAGTGAGATTACGGTGCGTATGAAATCAAGGTTGAAGGTTTTGACTTCGGACTTTGGACTTCAGACTTCAGAAATCGACCTCTGACTTTTGCCTTTCGTTTTACCCAGAAATAAATAAAAACAATCAAAGATAAACAAACTGCAAGCCATTACTGAAATGAGATTACGGTGCGGATGAAATCCTATTCGCCCCGCTCGTTGGCAGTGCGGCTTGTCCCAAAGCCACTGCAAACAGCCCGCCAACCCCACAAACCTTGAAGTGAGATTACGGTGCGTATGAAATCAAGGTCAAGGCATAATGCGGGGGGGGGGCGGGGACCGGCGATTTCTACCGATAAATCTGCGGTCGACCGGCAATATGCGGCGGAAAATCAAAAACCGACGGCTACGGCCGGCGGCCAGAACTTGCGGTCGGGGAAAGGCCGGCAGCCGAAACCGCCGGCTTCACGCTTGAATCGCGTCCGGAACCCGGCGCCGCGAGAAGACGAAATACAGTGCGAGGTCGGTGCAGACCAGCGCAGTGTCGATGAAATACACCCAGACGACCCAGTCGTACGCGAAGACGAACTTGTGGACGATGCCGCAGGCATAGCCGGCGATCACGATAATCATGAACAGCGGGCTTTTGCCGGCCGTCTGGCGGGTCTTCAGGCTTTTCCAGATCGAAAACGGCCAGGAAAAGCCGAAGCACGCCAGCATGGCGAACTCGAAGAAATGCTCCATTCGTGCGGATGCCGCCTGCGGGCGCCGTTTGGCTGCGGGACGCTACTTCTTTTCCTCTTGCGCCTTTTCCTGCGCTTTGTCCTGCGGCTCTACCTTAGCCTTATCCTGCGCCTTTTCTTGCGCTGCAGCCTGCGGTTTGTCCTGCGGCTTTTCCTGCGCCACGACCTTAGCCTTTTCCTGCGCCTTTTCCCTGAGCTTGCTCTTGATCACGTTGTTGCGCAAGCCCCAGCCTGCGGCGCCGAGAGCCTTGTAGAGCGAAATCAGGTTCATCGTTATCTGTCCGCGCGATATCACGAGCGCTTCTTCGAGGGACAGCTGCGAACGCTGGGCGTCGAGGACGTTGTTGAAGTCCGCCAGTCCGTTGGAGTAGAGGTCCTGCGCTATGGAGGTGGCCTCCTTTGCGGCCTTGACGGCCTCTTCGAGCGACTGGTTGCGGTGGTACTGGCGCGTATATGCGGCGTATGCGTTGCGGGTTTCCGCCACGGCGGTGCGCACCGCGAGCTCGTACCCGTACGCGGCTTCTTTCACCTTGTGCTCGGCGATCTTCACTTTCGCGCGGATGCTGCCGCCCTGGAAGATCGGCCAGCTCACGGACGGGCCGATGGACGCGAGAAGCGAGCTGCGTTTGAAGAAGTCGGAGAACGACGCCGATTCCAGCCCGAGCGTCCCGTTGATGAAAAGCCTGGGGTAGTACATGGACTTCGCGACGCCTACGGACGCGACGGCCGACTTGAGGTTCGCCTCCGCCTGTTTTACGTCCGGGCGGTTGCGAATCCAGTCGAACGGGATTTCCGCAAGTTTCTGCGGCTCCAGCTTCCATTCGCGGTCGGGGACCGGGAGGAGTGTGTCATGGAGCGTGCCGGGCATGGCGCCGGCCAGGATCTCGAGCCCGTTCACTATAGACTCCTCGTCCGCCAGAAGGGCGGGGATCTGCGCGCGCGTCTGTTCAAGGATGTATTTCGACTGGCTTACGGCCAGCTTGTCGCCGATGCCGGAGCTGAAGCGCTTGAGCAGCAGATCGTGGGTCTCCTGCTGGAGCTTGAGGTTCGCCCGCGCGACCTTGAGGCGCTGCTGCACGGTGCGCAGGTTCACGTACTGCGCGCCGATTTCGGCGGCGAGCGACACCCACGTGTTGTCCTCGCTCCACACGGCGGCCTGGACCTGCGCCTCGGCGGACTCGACGCCGCGGCGGACGCCGCCGAAGATGTCTATTTCCCACGTGGCGTCGAATCCGGCCTGGAAATGGTCGGTATGGAGGTGTCGCCCGGCGCCGGTGGGCGTGGTCCTGCCGTATTCGGCGATTCCCGCGCCGGCGCCGCCGGAAAGCTGCGGGAAGAGGCCGGAGGCCGCCCCCAGAAGCTGCCAGCGCGCCTGCGAGAGGCGGTGCTGCGCCATCAGAAGCGAAAGGTTGTTCGTCACCGCGCGGTCGACAAGTCCGGTCAGGACGGGATCGTCGAACGCCTTCCACCAGTCGAGCAGGGACTCGCGCGTGATGGTCTTGCGGACGTCGGCGTCGCCTTCGGCGGGCTTGAGTTCGCCGGTTTCGGTGCGGTTTGTCGTCGGCATCCCGGCGTCGGGCGCGGGCGCGGCGGGATCGGCGGATTCGGGGCGCTCCCAGTCGGGCCCCACCGACAGGCAGCCGGCGGCGGCCGCGGCGAGCGCCGCGGCGAGAAGGTATGCTTTGTTCTTCGTTTGCATCTGCGTTTCCTTTTGTAAGGTGAGTTTCCGGCGTGCGTCACCCGGCGCGCTCCTTGAGCCTGCGCCTGCGGGCCGATGCGGCCGCCGTGTACGCGAACATGCGCTTGATCTTTTCGCGGATCGTCTGGAAGAGCGCGTACAGGCCTGGCACCAGCACGACGCCGAACGCCACGGAGAAGAGCATGCCCCAGAACTCCGTAACGCCTATCGCGTTGCGCGACGCGGCGCCCGCGCCCGTGGCGACCACCATGGGCCACGTGCCGAGAAGCGTGGTGAGCGCGGTCATCAGCACGGCGCGCAGGCGTTCGCCGCCCGCGGCGCCTGCGGCGTCCGCTATCGAATAGCCCTCGTTCTCGCGCTTGTCCTTGGCGAACTCCACGATGAGGATCGCGTTCTTCGACGCCAGGCCCACGAGCAGCACGAGGCCGAGCTGGGCGTACACGGAAAGCGACAGGCCGTACAGCTTCAGGCCCACGAGCGCGCCGTAGGTGGCCACGAAGATGGACAGCATCACCGGCAGCGGGATCGTCCACGACTCGTACTGCGCCACGAGGAACAGGTAGCCGAACAGGATGGCGAGGCCGATCAGCGGCGCGGCGGAGCCGGCGTTGCGCTGCTCCTGGAACGTTATGCCGGACCACTCGAAGCCGTAGCCGGCGGGCAGGTTGTCGCCGAGGATGCGGCGCACTTCGTCCATCACCATGCCGGAGGCCACGCCCGGCATGGGCATCACCTTCAGGCCGGCTGCCGGGAACTGCTGGTAGCGCGACATCGTGCGCGGGCCGGCTTCGCGCTCGATCGTGGCGAGCGAGCCGACCGGCACCATCGAGCCGGTCTCGGAGCGGACGTACAGGTTCAGTACGTCCTCGGGCGTGGCGCGTCCCGACCAGTCGGCCTGCACCGTCACACGGTTCACCTGCGTGCCCAGGTTCACGTCGTTCACGTAGCGCGAGCCGAGATAGTTCTGCAGCGTGGCGTACGCAGTGGCGATCGGCACGCGGAACATCTCCGCCTTGTCGCGGTCCACGTCCAGGCGCAGGTGGGGGGTGTTGGCCGTGTAGCCGGAGTAGGCCATCATGATCAGCGGCGAGGCGTTGAGCTTGGCCAGCATCTTGTTCTTCACCGTGTCCAGCTCTATCGGGTCCACCTTCTCCTTGGACTGTATGCGCACGTCGATCGCGTTGTCGGCGCCGAGGCCGGGGATGGCCGGCGGCACGAACACCTTGAACGACGCTTCGGGGATGCCGTCGAGCATTTTCTGCACTTTGGGGATGAGCGCCTGGACGTGCTGGTCGGGGCGGGAGCGCTCCTTCCAGTCCTTGAGGTCGGCGATGAGCATGCCCTCGTTCTCGCCGCGGCCGCCGACCAGCGACATGCCGTTGATGGACAGCACGGAGTTGACCTCGTTCGTGAGCGAGAGGATCGCCTGCACGGCGCGGCGCGTGACGTCCTGCGACCTGGCGGACGTGGTGCCCTCGGGCAGTTCCACGGACGCGAACAGGCATCGCTGGTCTTCGTCGGGCAGGAAGGACGTCGGCGTGGACTTGAACGCCTGGACGGTCAGCAGCACGGCAACGGCCAGCAGCAGCCCGGCGAGGACGATGCGGCGTGCGAGCCCGCGCGCCACGACCACGAACAGGCTCTTGAACTTGTTTATGCCGGTGTTGAACCAGGCGAGCGGCCCGTGCCTGTACGGGCGCGCCTCGTGCAGCAGCAGAGAGCACAGCGCGGGGGCGAGCGTGAGCGCGCACAGGGTGGAGAAGCAGACCGCCGCCGAAAGCGTGACCGAGAACTGCTGGTATATGCGGCCGGTGATGCCCGTCATGAAGCCGACCGGCACGAATATGCCCAGAAGCACCAGCGTGGTGGCGATGACCGCGCCCGTCACGTCGCTCATGGCCTGGATGGTGGCCTCCTTCGCGTTCAGCCCGCGCGTCTCGATGAGGAACTGCACGCGCTCGACCACCACGATGCAGTCGTCCACCACCACGCCGATCGCGAGCACGAGGCCGAACAGCGTGAGGATGTTGATCGAATACCCCAGCGCGGCCATCAGGATGAACGTGGAGCACAGCGACACCGGGATCGTTATCAGCGGTATCAGCGTGGCGCGCCAGTCCTGCAGGAACAGGTAGCACACGAGCACCACCAGGCCGAACGTTATGAACAGCGTTATCTTGATTTCGTCGATGCAGTGGCGCACGTAGTCCGTGGCGTCGTACGGGATGGTGGCCACCATGTCGTCCGGGAACGACTTCTCGAGCTCGGCCATCGCCTTGCGCACCGCGTCCATGGCCTTGATGGCGTTGGCGCCGGGCTTCTGCTGGAGCGCTATCGACACGGTGTTGCCGCCGTTGAGCTGGCCGGAGAACATGTAGTTCTGCTCGCCGATCTCGATGCGCGCCACGTCCTTGAGCTTCACGAGGCCGCCGTTCGCGTCGCGCCGCACTATGATCTCCTCGAATTCGGCCGGCGTCATCAGGCGGCCCTTGGACACCAGCGAATACGTGAACGCGCCGTGCTTCTGCGTGGGCGACGCGCCCACCGCGCCGAGCGAGGCCTGGATGTTCTGCTTCGATATGGCGGAGATGACCTCTTCGGAGTTCATCGACTGCGCCGCCATGCGCTGCGGATCGAGCCACACGCGCACGGCGAGCTTCGGCCCGTACACCTGCACGTCGCCCACGCCGTCCACGCGCAGCAGGACCGGCTGGATGTTGTTGTAGATGTAGTTGGATATCTCCAGGCGCGAGTGCGTGCCCTTCGGCGAGCGGATCGCGTAGAAGCCCAGGAAGTCCGTGGACTGCGCGCGCACGCGCCCGCCCAGCTGCTTCACCTCCTGCGGCAGCTTCGCCTCGGCCTGCGTCAGGCGGTTCTGCACCTTCACGAGGTCCATGTCGCGGTCGGAGCCGACCTCGAACGACACCGTGAGCGAGTACGTGCCGTCGTCGCCGGAGTCGCTCGTCATGTAGATCATGTCGTCCACGCCGTTGACTTCGTCCTCCACCGGCGTCGCGATCGTGTTCATCACTTCGCGGGCGTTCGCGCCCGGATACGTGTACGTCACGCGGATTTCCGGCGGCGTGAGCTGCGGGTACTGCGCTATCGGCAGCGACAGCATCGCCATCATGCCCGCGATGGACAGCACCACGGCTATGACCATCGCGAAGCGGGGACGCTCCACGAACGTGCGCGAGAACGTCTTTATCTTGTCTATAGATTCGCGGATCTTGAGTTTCATTTCATCGGCCCGTGCGTGAGTATGGCGGTTGCCGCGGCGTCACTTGTCGGACGGGCGGACGTAGCCGGGATGCGTGTCTTCGTTGGGCGTGGCCTCCGCAAGGCGGACCTTCTTGCCGGGGCCGAGCTTGCCTACGCCGGAGGTGACGACCCGCTCGCCGGCCTTCACGCCCTCCAGCACCGGCACCCAGCCTTCGTGCATGTCGAGCGTCTTCACCGCGCGCGGCTCGACCGTCATGTCGTCCTTCAGCACGTACACCTGCACGCCGCCGCCTATCGCGTCGATTATCGCCGACTGCGGCACGCACGTGTATTCCGGCGGCTTCGAGTAGTCGGTCAGCAGCGTCACGTAGCTGTTGGGCACGAGCAGGCGCTCCGGGTTGGGGAAGGACAGGCGCATCGAAATCGTCGCCGTCTCGGCGGACATCGCGTTGTCGTCGAAGTCCCATTTGCCCTGCCCCGCGTAGTCGGAGCCGTCGGGCAGCTTCAGGCGCAGGCGGAATCCGCCGTCGCCGCCGCCGCCGGAGCGGGCCTTGCGCCACGCGATGTACGAGCGGTCCGTCATCGGGAACGTCACGCGGATGGGGTCGATCTGCACGATGCGCGCGAGCGCGCCCTTCGCCGGCGAAACGTAGTCGCCCACGTAGGCGTTCGACTTGCCGATCTGCCCCGAAATCGGCGCGTACACCTTGGCCTTCTTCAGGTCGTAGCGCGCCACAACCAGGTTGGCTTCGGCCTGCAGCACGGCGGCCTTCGCGGAGTCGGCCTTCGCTTCGGCGTTGTCGCGCTCGGAATCAGGTATCACGCCCGCCTCCGCCTTGCGAGTGCGTTCGAGATACCTGTCCGCGCGGCGCTGCTCGGCCTTCGCCGCCTCGAGGTCCGCTTCGCGCTGCCTCACCACGGCCTGGTAGCGCTCGTCGTCGAGCTCGTACAGCAGCTCGCCGGCCTTCACGGTGGAGCCTTCGGAGAAGTGCAGCTTCTTTATGTAGCCGTCAACCTGCGGCAGGAGGTCCACCTCCTGCATGGCCTCGGCGTGGGCCACGAACCGCAGCGGCTTGTTGTACGGCCTGTTGGTGGCGCACGTCACCGCCACGGAAATGTCCTGCGCCGGCATCTGCGGCGGCGTCATCTTCTGCTGCGGCATCAGGCCGCGCCCTATCCATCCGGCCGCCACCCCGGCTCCGGCCGTAAGCAGGGTGCCTATCAGGGCCGCCGCCGCGGCCTTGCCGCCGCCTTTCTTCTCCTCGCGCGCCTGCGGCGCGCCCTGTGTCGTCTGTTCTTCTCCGCTCATTTCGCTTTTCCCTTCTTTCTTCCGGAAGCCGTATCCGCAGACGGCCCGGGAGCCTTCTCCCAGCCGCCGCGCCACATCGCGAAGGCGTCGATCACCGCCTCGCGCACTTCACCGTCCAGAAACCCTCCGATCGCCGCCCCCACGAGCGCCGACCACGAAAGCACCATGAACCCCGCGGTCTTGGCGATGTCCACCCCGTCGCGCAGCCGCCCCGCGGCCTTCTCCTTCTCCAGCGCGCCGTGCAGGAGCGCGACCGGCCCGCCCTCGCGCTGCGACTTCACCACGCGCGCGCGGATTTCCGCCATCGACGACCCGCTCCACCTTATCTGCGAATGCAACAGCCTGTACATGCTCCGCGACCTGGGGTCGGACACGATCCGCACGGCCTGCTCGGCCATTGTCTCCGCCGCGCCCGCCATGTCGGGCGACTCCGGGCCTTTCACCATCGCGCGCTCGAAACGCGCGTGCACGATCTTGACCACCTCTATCAGCAGCGACTGCTTGTCCGGGAAGTGCCAGTACACCGCGCCTTTCGTCATGTCCATCTTGCGCGCGATGTCCTCGAAGGTCGTCTTCTCGTACCCGCGTTCGGCGAAAAGCGACAGCGCGGAGGCGATTATCCGCCTTCGCGTCTTTTCCGCGTCCTGTTGCGTCCTTCTTGCCATGCGTGTGTCCGGTCCTATTCCGCCGGCAGAGCCTGCCAAGCGGAAGCGCGCGAAGTATACATACCTTTCGGTAGGTATGTCAAGCCCGAATCCGCGCCGCGCTGCGCAGGGGTCCGGCGCGGCAGGGCCGGTGCAAAAAAAACGGGCGGCACACCCGTGCCGTCCGCCGTACTGCGGTCAACGCCAGTATAAGCCGCAGCAAGTTGTTGCCTTCACTATAGCGAAAACCGTGCCAGCCCGCGGAAAGCGCCTTTTTCTGGCGTTTGCCTGCGGCAAATGCGACATTTTTGCAGGAAATCGCCAGAAATGTACGACAAAAACGGAGCACGGCGCCGGTTCGGCATGCTTCAGGCTTTTTTGGATTTGCGGCTTTTTTCGCATGTGCAATTGCGGCAGCACCCGCCGCATTCGCAGGGCGCACCCTTTTTCAGGTTGCGCCACACTGCAAATGCGGCGAGCCCCACAACCGCCGCAAGAACCGCGACAGAGCCGACGCTCACAGCGCCGGCTCCTTCCCCGCCTTGGCGGCGGGGCGGAAGACCATCCACAGGCAGAAGGCGTCGAGCGCGAGCGCCGCCGCCGTCCACAGGCCGAATCCCCCGCCCGCGGCCAGCACGCCTATCCTGTACGCGGACAGCGCCAGCACGTAGCCCGTGAACAGCTGGAAGCCGACGGCGAACCAGCCCCACGCCTTCGACCCCATTTCGCGGAACGTGACGGCTATCGCCACCATGCACGGCGGGATGAACAGATTGAAGATCATGAACGACAGCGCCGCGAGTTTCGGGAAATCGCTGAACGACGCGAAGAGCCACTTGATCTGCGCGCCCGTGGCGCCGCCAGGCATGTTGGACGCCACCAGCCCCAGCGTGGCCGTCGCCTGCTCCTTTGCGATTTCGGCGGAAACCGACGCCGCCGCGCCCTGCCACGATCCGAACCCGAGCGGTTCGAGCATCCAGGCGAGCCATCCGCCCGCGACGGCCAGCATCGACCGGTCGATGCCCTCTTCGCCGACATGCGCGAACGAGAAGTCGTAGTTCATTATGAACCACAGGAACACGCACGCCGGGAAGATTATCAGGCCGGCCTTCATGATGTAGCCTTTCACGCGGATCCACGTGTGCCGCCAGATGCCCGCCGCGGTGGGCATGTGGTACGCGGGAAGCTCCATCACGAACGGGGCCGCCTCGCCGGCGAACGCCCTGGACTTCTTGAGCGCTACGCCGCCCATCACGATCACCGCTATGCCGATCACGTCCATCAGCGCGGCCACGTACCATTGTCCGCGGAAGAACAGCGCCGCGAACATCGCGATTATCACGGTCTTCGCGCCGCAGGGTATGAACGTGGCCAGCATGACCGTCATGCGGTGGTCGCGCTCGTTTTCGATCGTGCGCGCCGCCATCACCGCCGGCACGCCGCAGCCTTTGCCCACGATCATCGGGATGAACGACTTGCCGGACAGACCGAATTTGCGGAACAGGCGGTCCATTATGAACGCCACGCGCGCCATGTAGCCGCAGTCCTCGAGGAACGCCAGGAACAGGAACACCACGGATATCACGGGCACGAAACCGAGCACCGTCGCGACGCCGCCCCATGCGCCGTCGAGGACCAGCGACTTCACTTTGTCGCCCGTGCCGACGGCGTCCAGCGCTTCGCCGATAAGCGTCTTCAGGCCGGGGATGAACACGCCGAAGCGCGAGGGGTCTACCTCCGGGACTTCCTTCGACGCCTTGTAGGCGGCGTAGTCGCATTCCCACGACATTTCGTGGCCGCAGCATCCGCAGTCGCCGGGCATCGGGCCTTCCTGCGCGGCGACGCCGGCGGCGACGGTTTCGTCGAATATCTCGAACCCGCTTTCTTCGAACAGCGACTTGGGGATGTAGGTCTTGCCTTCCTTCTTCGCCGCTTCGCGGGCTTCGCCGGACGCCTTGCGCCACTCCTTCTCCGCCTCCCTGTTGAACCCGCGCAGCTTGGTTTCGTACGCGCCGCCGCCGTTTTTCGCGTCGTATGCCTTGATGTAGGCGGCGCGCCACTTGGCGACCTTCTCGCAATGTTCGCAGGCTTCCTTGGGCTCTCCTTCCTCGCCGGTGCAGTCGCCGCACGAATGGCCGGGGTCGGCGGCTTTGGCCATGAGACACTCCACCGGCGCATGCTCGCAAGGCTCCGTCTCGACAAGGTGCGTTTCGGGGTCGATCGAGGCGACGCCCGTCACGGGTTCGCCCGTCTCTTCGTCGTCGTCGAGTTTGACTTCCGCCTTGACGCCGGCGGCCAGCGCCTCGTCGAGCACTGCGAACTCCGCGGCCTCGAACCTGTCGCCGTCCTTCCCGGGCTTGAATTCATTTTCGGCCTTTTCGTTCCAGGCCGCAAGGGCCGTTTCGTACGCTTTTGCTCCGGCTTCGGTCAGGTTGCCGTCCTTGTCCTTTTCGCCGTATTTTTCGTTGTAGGCCTCCTTGTAGGCGCTTTCCCACGCCTCGATGTTCTTTTCGTGCGGGGCGTACGCCTCCTTGGCCTCGTCGTATCCCTTCCCGGCGTAGAATGCGCACGACGCGCAGTCGCAGTTCTTCGCGTCGCCTTTGCAGGCGCATCCCGGCTCGCCGCACTTGAACGTATGCGTTGTGAACGGCAGGTGCCACCCGTCCTCGCCGAGGAAGCTGTCGTTCGCCCAGTCGGTCAGGATCGTTCCGGGGCCGTTTTCGGCCACGGCCACCCACCACATGGCGCAGAGCGCCAGCACGAACAGGGGAAGCGCCAGTATGCGGTTCGTCACGAACTTGTCGATCTTGTCGGAGAGCGTGGTCTTGTTCTTGCGGGCCTGCGTGCGCGTCACCGCCTTCGACATCAGATTCTGGATGAACTCGTAGCGCTGGTTGGTGATGATGGATTCGGCGTCGTCGTCGAGTTCCTTTTCGCAGTCGCGGATGTGGGCTTCGATGTGCTTCATCTCGCCCACCCCTATTCCGAGGTCTTTTATCACCTCGCGGTCGCGCTCGAATATCTTTATCGCGAACCAGCGTATCGACCTGGCCGGAACCTTTCCCTGGATCGATTCTTCGATGTGCGCGATGGCGTGCTCCACGGAACCGGAGAACACGTGCGGCGACTCGCCCTTGCGGGCTTTCTTGGCCAGGCGCGCCGCCAGCTGCGCGGCCTCGGCCCCGCCTTCCTTCTTCAGCGCGCTGATGCCCGTCACCTCGCAGTTCAGCGCCTTGCCGATTTTCGCGAAATCTATCTTGTCGCCGTTCTTCTTCACCACGTCCATCATGTTCACGGCCATCACCATCGGGATGCCCAGCTCCGCGAGCTGCGTGGACAGGTACAGGTTCCGCTCGATGTTCGTGCCGTCGACAATGTTCAGGATCGCGTCGGGGTTCTCTTCGACCAGGAACTTGCGGGACACCTTCTCTTCGAGCGAATACGGCGAAAGCGAGTATATGCCCGGCAGGTCCTGGATCGTCACGTCCTTGTCGCCGGCGAGCAGGCCGTCCTTCTTCTCCACGGTCACGCCGGGCCAGTTGCCGACATACTGGTTCGAGCCCGTAAGCGCGTTGAACAGAGTCGTCTTGCCGGAATTGGGGTTGCCGGCCAGCGCTATCTTTATTTTTGCCATTTCTCCGTCTCCCGGGCGCGTCAGACGATTTCCACCATTGCAGCCTCGCTCTTGCGGATCGACAGCTCGTAGCCGCGCACCGTAAGCTCGATGGGATCTCCGAGCGGCGCGATTTTCCGCACCGCCACCTCCACGCCTTTCGTCAGGCCCATGTCCATGATCCGGCGCTTCACCGCGCCTTCGCCGTTCAGGCGCGCGACCTTTGCGCGCGCGCCCGGTTTCAGTTGATCGAGTGTCATTTTGTTTCTCCTTCCATAAATGCAGGCACGGTTCAAGGCAGCGGTTCCACCATCACGTGGCGCGTCACGTCGCCGTTCACGGCGATGCGGCTGTCGTGTATCCCGATTATCATGTTCCCGCCGGAAATCTGGACCACCGTGACAACTGCGCCCGGCACGAAGCCAAGCGCCCCAAGGTGCTTCTTCACTGTGTCGCTGCCAGTCAAGGCCATGACCCTGGCCTTGCAGCGCAACCCTATCATCGACAACGGCATACGCAATCTCCACGCCCCCAGGCCGCGCGACGCCGCGCAGATTTACACCTCGGGGCTAAATCTTCGTCAAGTCTAACATTGTTTGTCTTGGTTGTCAAGGCCGCCGCGCGTTTTTTTGGGAAATATGCCGTCGCCCGCCGTCCAGCGCGCTCCGCAAGGCCGCCCCCCCCATTTTTGCGCATCACGCCCCCTTCACCCGGAAATGAGATTACGGTTCGTATGAAATCCTGTTCCCCTTGCGCAGTGGCGACCACCCCTTCAAAAACCTGAATGAGATTACGGTGCGTATGAAATCAAATTGCGAGTGTTTCGACTCTGGACATCCGACATTCGACATCCGGCATCATGGGGAGCGAATTCCGTTTGATGGGGAGAGTTTGGGTTTCAACCATCGTCTAACAATGGAATCGCCCGCTTCTTCCCAAAATGAGATTACGGTGCGTATGAAATCCTGTTTCCCTTGCGCAGTGGCGTCCACCCCTTCAAAAACCTGAATGAGATTTCGGTTCGTATGAATTTGATTGGCCGTGGAGAAATCGGCCGTGCAGAAGTGCAGAACGTGTGGAAAACCGGAAGGGCGCATGCCCTCATGCGCCGCAGCCCCTCCACCCAGAAATGAGATTACGGTTCGTATGAATTTGATTGGCCGTGGAGAAATCGGCCGTACAGAAGTGCAGAACGTGTGGAAAACCGGGAGGGCGCGTGTCCTCGTGCGCCGCAGCCCCTCCACCCAGAAATGAGATTACGGTTCGTATGAAAATGACAAGCCGCCCTGCCGGTACGCCACGATACGGCAAGAAACAACCGGCGGCGGACGATAAGGGGCGCATCGCAGGAATTTGGTGCGCGCCGCCCTTGCCGTCGCGGCGGCCGCTTGTATTTGGCGCGGCGTTTGGTAAAATACGCAACATGAAAACCGTTCTGGGGGCAACCGGATATCGCGTACGCGGAAATCGAATGGAAAACAGTTTGACAGGACTCGGAAAGTCCGGGCTGAGGCGCGAGATGAAGGCGCGGCGGAGGGGCCTTGCGGCCGCCGGGAAGGCCGCCGCCGATGCCGTCGTCTGCGGAAAGCTGACGGCGCGGAACGTCGCCGGCGGGACGGGCGGCGCGCCAGATTCCGGCGGAGCGCTCGCCGTGTATCTTGCCACGCCGGACGAAATCGACATCGACCCCTACATCGAGCGCATGCTTCGGGCGGGCGTGGAAACGGTCGCACCGCGCTGGAACGGCGAGACGTACGAGCTCGCGAAATTGAAGGGCCTGGACGGGAAGAATCTCCGGACCGGACCGATGGGGATCCGCGAGCCGGCCGACGCCGACATCGTGGAGCCGGAAGACGTCCATGCGTGGATCGTCCCCGGCCTTGCGTTTACGCGGAGCGGCAAGCGGCTCGGCTATGGCGGCGGATGGTACGACCGGTTCCTCGCCTCCGCGCCGGAAGGCACCGTGAAGATCGGCGTGGCCTATTCGTTCCAGATTGTCGACGACCTTCCCGCGGAGCCGCACGACATCACGCTTGACGGCATAGTAGACGACTCGCCAGACCATGATTCGAAAGGAGACGCCAGATGGCAGACTTGACGGAAAAGACGCTCGCGACGGAGCGGAAGTACACGGGGAAGATCGTAAGCGTAGATCTGATAGACATCGAGCTGCCCGACGGGCGCAAGGCGAAGCGCGAGGTGATCCGCCACGGAAACGCGGTAGCGATACTCGCGCGCCGCCCCGACGGGAAGTTCGTGTTCGTGAAGCAGTACCGCAAGGCCGCGGAGGAGGCGCTGATCGAAGTGATCGCAGGCGGACTCGAGCCGGGCGAAGACCCCGTAGAAGGCGCGAAGCGCGAGACGGCGGAGGAGACGGGCTACGAAGTGACCGGCATAAAGTACCTCACAACCGTCATCTGCACCCCCGGATACTGCGAAGAGCGCATCCACCTTTATTTCGCGGAACTTTCGGCGACGCCGCATTCGCAGGACCAGGATCCCGACGAGAACGTATATCCCGTCGTCCTTTCCGAAGCCGAGGTCGAGGACGGCATCCGCAGCGGCGCGATTTTCGATTCGAAGACGCTGTCCGCCTGGCTTTGCTGGAAAATCGCGAAGTAGCCGGAGCGGGCAGCGCCGGACGGGAATGCGGGCGTATGCCGCAGGCGGGCGCGAAACGGACCGGCCGGCAAAACTGCAAAACATGGAAGGGAGCGTTTGAAAGATGGATGCAAAGCGGATTAAAAAGTTCGCGCCATTGTGCGCATTGGCCATGGCCGCGGCATCGGGGTGCCTGTCGGCCGATGCGCCCGGCGGCCGGGCCGGCGAAGCGAAAGGAGAAGACGCCATGCAGGTTCGCATAGCGGAAATCGAGGTCTACCCCGAATGGTTAGAGGCGTATCTCGCCGCCGCAGGGTCGGTAGGGTCCGAATCGGTAGCGAAGGAGCCGGACGTGATCTGCATCTTCCCGATGCAGAAGAAGGATTCGCCCACGTCCATCCGCATCGTGGAGATCTACCGCAGCGAAGAGGCGTACAAGGCGCACCTCGCGACGCCGCACTTCCGCGCCTACAAGGAAGGGACGCCGCACATGATCAAGTCGCTCGAGCTCGTGCCGATGCGGCCGCTCGACGAAAGCGGCATGAAGCGGATTTTCAGCAAGCAAGACCCGAACTGAAAGCTGACGGTTCCGCGGGCGGCCGCGCCGCCGGAAGGTCAGGCGGCGCCGGCCTGCACGGCTGTCGCGGCGATGGTGTTTACGATATCGTCCACGGAGCAGCCGCGCGAAAGGTCGTTGCAGGGGCCGGCGAGCCCCTGAAGGACGGCGAAGCACGACGCGCCGCCCAGGCGCTGGGCGATCTTGTAGCCGATGTTGCCGGACTGTAGATCCGGGAACACGAGCACGTTCGCGCGGCCTGCCACGGGGCTTCCCTTCGCCTTGAGCGCCGCGACATCGGGGACGAGCGCGGCGTCGAGCTGCAGCTCGCCGTCGATAAGAAGGTCCGGCGCGAGGGAATGCGCGATCGCGGTCGCCTTGCGCACCTTGTCGACGAGCGGGTGCTCCGCGCTGCCCTTCGACGAGAACGACAGCATGGCGACGCGCGGCTCGCCGAAGCCGCACAGCGCGCGGGCGGTGTCCGCCGTCGCCACAGCGATGTTCGCAAGCTCCTCCGCGTCCGGGCACGGGTTCACGACGCAATCCGCCAGGACGAGGAGTCCGTCCTCGCCGAATTCCGCGACCCGGCTTTCCAGCAGGAAGGCGGAAGAGACGAGTTTCATCCCCGGCGCGGTCTTGACGATCTGGAGCGCGGGGCGAAGCATGTCGCCGGTCGAGTGGACGGCACCGGACACGAGACCGTCCGCATCGCCTTCCTTGACCATCATCATTCCGTAGTACATCGGGTCCGCCGCCAGCGCGGCGGCGGCCTCGCGGGTGAGGCCCTTCGCCTTGCGGAGCTCGTACAGCGCGTCCGCATACGCATCGAGGCGGGATTTGTTCTCCGGCCGCGCGATGGCCCCGGGCGTGAGCAGGACAGGCTCCGCGACGCCTTCCGCCGCGACAATCCCCGCCGCCTCGACCGTGCGTGGCTCGTCGCCCTCGGGCAGGACGATGCGTTTCACGGAGGCGCGCGCCTTAGCCTTGATTTTCTCCATTATCTTCATTCCGGTCTCCTTCCGGTCAAAGATCCATCCCCTCGAAACCCTGCCACACGTCGCGCCCGGAATAGACGAGCGCGGTGCGTTCCCCGCGCAGCACCTTGAGCGCGGAAAGCGCGAGCGCCTCCTGCTCCATCTCCCCCGGATACGCGGCGACGGGCGCGATGAACCCGCAGCGCGTCTTTACGCCTTCCACGATGTCGGCGAAGCGGACCAGTCCGCCGGTGAGGACGATACCGTCCACCTTCCCGCAGAGGACCGTCGCCATCTCGCCTATCAGCTTGCATATCTGGTAGATCATCGTGTTCCAGACGAGCGTGGCCTTCCTGTCGCCTTTGTCCACGAGCGCGTGGATCGTGTCGGCGTTGGAAGTGCCGAAGAAATCGACGAACCCGCCGGCGCGCGTGCAGCGCAGGCGCAGGTCGTCCGCGGAATGCGTCTCGAGGTAGTCGAGCACCGTCAAGACCGGCAGCGATCCGATGCGGGTGGGTGTGAACGCGCCGTCGCCGTCGGCGCCCATGTTGCTGTCGACCAGCCTGCCGCGCTCGTGGGCGCCCACGGTGATGCCGCCGTCTATGTGCGCTACGATGAAGTTGCAGTCCTCGTATCTGCGGCCGGTCTTGGCGGCGTGGTACTCGGCCACGGCCTTCTGGTTCAGGCAGTGCGTGTGCGAAAAGCGGTACACGCCCTTTACGCCGGTGAGGCGCGCGCAGTCGCAGAACTCGTCCACTATCGTGGAGTTGAGCGTGAAGGCGGACTTGCCGAACTCTTCGGCGAACTTCCACGCGAGCATCACCCCGAGCTTGGCGGGATGCTCCGAGCCGTCGACGCCCTTCACGGCGTCGTCGTAGAGGTTCCGGTCGACGCGTATGACGCCGCTGGGCTGGGAGTGCGTCCCGCCGCAGCGGCCGACGAACGCATCTATCGAGTGCGGGTCCACCCCCTCCGCCTTCAGCATGTCGAGAATCACGCCGCGCCGGAAGGGCATCTGGTCGTTCACGTGCGAAAACTTCAGAAGCTCGGACGCTTCGTGGAAAAGCTTCCGCTCGAAGACCGGCGTCTCGTCCTCGAAAAGGCTGACTTTCGTCGAAGTCGAGCCCGGGTTTATCACAAGCAGCCTGAATCTGCCGTCTTTCATTTCCACCTCGTTCATGTGGAAGCCGGCGTTCCGGACGGTTCCGCCGTCCGGGCCGCAGCCTGCTTCCGCCGTTTGTTTTTGCCGATGCGATTGCCTGCTATTATACCAAAAAACCGGGAGGCGGTGGCGATCGCCGGCACGTGGAGTGGCGGCAATCAGCCCGGGGATTTTTCCGGCGATCCGGGTCCGAAGTCGTGCGGGCCGATCCGCAGCGGGGCGCGGGGGATCGCGGCGGGATCGAAATCGCGCAGAAGCGACTGCAGCGTGCGCGGGCGGGCGTCGGGCGAGAGGCCGGAGCGGAAAGCGAGAAAACCGATGACGGATCCGGGACTGGCGCCGGCGAGCCGGTATGCGGAGACGCGCGTGTCGCCGTGGCGCTTTGCGAGGCGCATGCCGTCCATGCCGGTGACGAGCGGAACGTGGAAAGTCGCGGGGAAGGCGAATCCGAGGGCGGCGGCCACCATCATCTGCGCCGGAGTGGCGGGCAGGAGGTCGTCGCCGCGGACTATTTCGGTTACGCCCTGGAGGTGGTCGTCCACGACGGATGCGAGCATATAGCCGGCGCCGCCGGGGTCGCGCGCGAGGGGGAAATCGCCGAGCCGCGCGGGGACGTCCATCGAATACGCGCCGGCGAAGCCGTCGGAGAAAGAGACCGTTCCGCGCGGGGCGAAGGCGGCGAGAGCGGGATGGGACGAATAGAACCGCCACAGCGGGACGCGCGGGGCGCAGGACGCGGCGGCGGCCTCCCACGAGGGGAAGCGGCCGCGGCACGTGCCGGGGTAGTGCAGCTGTTCGCCGGCGTGGGGGGCGGACTGCGCGCGTTCGACGTCGGCGCGGGAACAGACGCAAGGGTATGCGAAGCCGGCGGCGGCGAGGCGCAAAAGGGCGGCGCCGTATATTCCGCGCCGGGAAGACTGGACGGTGCATCCGCCGTCCCAGTCGAAGCCGAGCCACCGGAGGTCGTCGAGCGCGGCCTGGGCGGCGCCCGGCTTGCAGTGCGGGTGGTCGAGATCCTCCATGCGCATCAGGATGCGGCCGCCGGCGGAGCGCGCGCGCAGCCATGCAATCATGAAAGTGCGTACGTTGCCCAGGTGGAGCGCGCCTGTCGGCGAAGGGGCGAGGCGGCCTACATACCGCTGCGGCAGCGGCATCTACCGCTCCTGCCAGTAGAGGCGCCAGGCCTGGACGAAATCCGACATGCCGTCGGCGTCGCCGAACGCGGCGCGCGTGGCGGCGGCGCTGCTGCGCGTGTCGCGCAGCGCGGCGAAGCATCCGGGGATGACATTGCGGAACGGGCGGCCGTTGAGGGCGGGCGCGCCGTCTTCGGAAACGAGGAACCAGCATATCGACCATGCGAGGGCGTACCGGATGGAGCATTCGCGGGGCGAGCCGGCGTAGAACTGCGGGTAGTCGGCGGAGACGAGCTGGGGAAAGAGTTCGGGCATTGCGGGGGCGAGAGCCCTGGCTATTGCGGCGTAGCGTTCGTTGAACACGAATTCGACGCCGGGCGCGAGGCGGGAGCTGGAGAAAAGCTCGGCGAGGCCCTCGTTGAACCAAGGCGGGGCGGAAGCGCCGGCCGCGGCGTAGAAAAGGAACTGGTGGAACGCCTCGTGGCGGACGATCGCGTCGAGGCCGTCGTCGGCCGTGGCGTCCTGGAGGTTCATGACAAGTTCGCGGCGGGAAGGCATCCAGACGGCCGCGGAGCCTTCGTGGCCGGGACCGGAGGAATTGTCGAGGTATGCGTGGTAGTCGGCGTTTCCGGCGAACACGCGGACGAGGGCGAGCGAGTTGGTGACAGGGAGCGGGGGAGGGAGGGAGGAGAGTTCGTCGCGGGACGGTGCGGGGATGCGGCCCTGGAGGACGTCGGCGTAAGCGCGGCGGATCCGCGGAAGGCCGTTTGTGAGGGAAGAGACGAAAGCGCGGCCCACGGCATCGGGCAGGCAGTCGGCCACTGTGACCTCGGCGGTGTCGGAGACTGTCCATTGCGGATAGTCGGCGAAAGCCTCGTGGACGGCCTTGCGGCGCGCGCGTCCGTCGAGCGGGAGGGTGTCGTCGCCGGGCAATGGCGGGGGCGTGCGGCGGCCGCGGCCGGGGATGGATATGCGCGAGAGGAACTCGGCCCTGAAGCGCTTTTCGGCCGCGGGGTCGGGGCTGGAGTCCGGGGAATCGCCTGCGGGGACGAACGCGACCATGCGCCATTCCTGGCGGTCGGACCAGTCGGAGCGTTTAGGGAGGAACGCGTACACGAGCGCTCCCGGGGATTCGGCGGAGAAGTACTGGAGCAGGCGGGAGATGGCGGGGTTGGCCGGGCGGAGCTGCCGGGGGCCGCTTGAGATGGCGACCGGGCAGGCGGATATCACGGCTTCTGTGAGGGATCCGACGGAATCCCGATCGCCGCCGAAGGCGGAGTCGTCGCGCGTGCGCCACGATTCCCAGTCCTCGTAGGAAATCCAGTTGCGGAATTCCGGAAGGCGCGTGCGGAAACGCGCGACCCAGAGGACGTTGGAAGAGCGGTCGGTCCATCTGCCCACGACGGTAGAGGCGGCCCAGAGGTCGACAGGGTCGTACCTGTCGACGACGGTTGGATGGCCGCCGGCTCCGGCGGCGGGCAGGGAAGCCGCGACGAGGGGGGATGCGATAGGGTCGCCGCGGCCGCCGTGGAGGGAGGGCATGGAAAGTCCGGCGGAAGGGAACCAGCGCGGGGCGTCGAAAGAGAAGTCCGCGCGGACAGGCGCGGCGCGGAGGGCCAGCGCGGCCGCGAGCGCCGCGGCGATGGACCGTATGGCGGCGGGCGGGTTCATTTGCGGCCTTGGCCGTTTTTCTTCGAGACGACGACCGGGTCGGGCGCCTGGCAGTAGACGCGCGAGCCCGGGGGCACGGACGACGTGAGCCAGACGTTGCCGCCGATCACGGAGCCGGAGCCGATGAAAGTGTCGCCGCCGAGGATGGTGGCGCCGGCGTAGATCACGACGTCGTCGCCGACGCCGGGGTGGCGGTGGACGCCCTTCACGAGGACGCCGGTGACGGGATCCTTGGCGAAGGAGAGCGCGCCGAGGGTGACGCCCTGGTAGAGCTTCACGTTCCTGCCGATGACGCAAGTCTCGCCGATGACGACGCCGGTGCCGTGGTCTATGAAGAAGCGCGGGCCGATCTTGGCGCCCGGATGGATGTCGATGCCCGTCTTGGAGTGTGCGATTTCCGACATCATGCGCGGGATCAGCGGAACGTCGAGCATGTAGAGGGCGTGGGCGATCCGGTGCACGGTTATGGCGTACATGCCGGGGTAGGCGAGCACGACTTCGGCGACGGACTTGGCGGCGGGGTCGCCCTCGTAGGCGGCGACGGCGTCCTGCTGCAGGATTTCGCGAAGGTCCGGAAGGCCGAGCACGAATTCGCGGGCGATTCCGGCGGCCCTGCGGCGGCGCGCCGGCGGGTCGTCGGGCCCCTTGCCGCCGCACTGCGGGGCGAGGGCGCCGAAGGCGAGGCGTTCGAGCGACGCGGCGATGGCGGCGATGGCGCGTTCGAGGCCCTCCTTGCCGGATGCGTGGGAAGCGGCGGCGCCGCTGCATCCGGGGAAAAGCACGGCCATTACGCGGCCGAGGAGCGCGCCCACGCCGACGGTGCGCGGCAGGCCCTTGCACGGGCAGTTCCGGGCGGCGCGCCCGGCTTCGAGCCGTGCGGCGGCTTCGGCGGCGAAATTCATTGCGTGTTTCCTCCGGGATTGCGGCCGACGCGGACGATCAGGCGCGACGCGCCGAGGTTCTTGAACCCGGCGAGGATGAGCAGCTTGCCGACCAGATGGCGCGATTCGGCCTTGACGTCCTTTATGACGAAACCCTCGCGCCGGCAGAGTTCGCGGAAGTCGCGGAGGGTGAACAGGTGGATGTTGGGCGTGTTGTACCACGCGAAAGGCAGCTGCTTGCCGACCGGCATGCGGCCGCGGAAAAGCAGCTGCATGCGGACGGTGTAGCAGGCGAAATTGGGGAACGACACGATAGCCTCGCCGGCGACGCGCAGAAGGTTGGCGAGGAGCATGCGCGGGCGCTTGATGGTCTGGAGCGTCTCGGAAAGGACGCCCACGTCGAACGCGCCGTCGGGGAACGCGGTAAGGCCGTCGTCGGCATCCTCCCATATCACGTCGCAGCCGGACTTCAGTGCGCCGGCGATCTGGCCGGCGTCGGATTCGACGCCGCATCCGCGCACGTTCTTCTCCTTGCGGAGCATCGACAGCAGGGCGCCGTATCCGCAGCCGACGTCGAGCACGCTGGCGCCCTTGGGGATCATGCGCGCCACGGCGGCGTGGTTGCGGCGCTGCCATGCGGCGAACACGCGCTCGCCGGGCTCGAGGAACGAGCCCACGGTCTTGGAGAGATCCTTCAGATGGGTCAGGAAGCCGTCGTGGCCGGCGGGGATGTCGAGATGCGCGTAGGACACGGACTTGCCGCCGCGGAGCAGGGACGACACGAGTTCGCGGGACTGGTCGGCCGAGAACAGCCAGTCGCCCGAGAGCGAGACGACGAGGACGCGGGACTTGACGCGGGCGCAGGCCTTGTCGAGGGAGCCCCAGCGCTCGGCGGCGTCGTACGTGTCCATGGCGTATGTGATGCCGAGGTAGGAATTGGCGTCGAAGCGGCCCACGAACTTCTCGGCCTGGTGCTGCAGGTAGGATTCCACGGCGAACATGGTGCCGAAGACGTCGCTGCGGCCTTTTTCGAATTCGGGGCCGAGGGCGAGCCAGGACTCCTGTTTCGAGCGGCCGAACTTGCTGTCGAGCAGAGCCTGGGAAAGGTAGGTGATGTGGGCCATGCGGCGTGCGTTGGCGAGGCCGCTCGCGGGGCCGGGCGTGCCGTAGTAGTTGCCGCCCATGAAGCCCGGGTCGTTGACGATGGCGTTGCGCCCCACGATGTCGAACGCGAGGGCCTGGGTGTTCAGCGACGCGGCGCTGGCGATGATTATCGTGCGCTCCATGTCGTCGGGGTGGGCGACCATCCATTCGATGGCCTGTATGCCGCCGAACGAGCCGCCAACGACGGCGGCGAGCCGTTTCACGCCTATCTGGGCGAGGAACGCGCGGAAGACGTTCACGGTGTCGCCTATGGTGAAGCGCGGGAACGAGGCGGCGTAGGGCTTGCCGGTGGCGGGGTTTTCGGAAGCGGGGCCGGTGGTGCCGCGGCAGCCGCCGAGGACGTTCGCGCAGATCACGCGCCACTTGCGGGTGTCTATCGCGCGGCCGGGGCCGACCATGCCTTCCCACCAGCCGTCGGGCTCCTTGCCGCCGGGGCGCACGCCTGCGACGTGGGCGTCGCCGGTGAGGGCGTGGCAGATGAAGATTACGTTGTCGTTCAGCGGCGAGACGCGCCCGCACGCCTCCCACGCAACGTCGATGCGCGCGAGGCGTCCGCCCGGTTCAAGGGCGAAACCCTCCGGAGGGAGGTCGAGCCGCGTCACGTGCGGCTCGACGATCCCGACGCCGGATTCTGCGGCCGTCCTGTCCGCGGCACACCTCGCGCGATGCGGCGTCCCCGGTCAGACGAGGACGTCGTTTTCCTTCTTTTCGGCGGTCTTGACGTCGAACTGCGGGCGCCTGCCCTTGTACCACCACAGCATGACCGGGGCGGCGATGAAGTTCGACGAGTAGGTGCCGGCGACGACGCCGATCAGCATCGCCAGGGCGAAGTCCTCGATCGAGCCTGCTCCGAACAGGAACAGGGCGAGGACCGGGAGCACCGTGGTGACCGAGGTGATCACCGTGCGGGAGAGCACGTTGTTGATGCACCTGTTGCAGAGTTCGGGGTAGGCCGTGCGGTGGTCGAGGCGCGCGCCCTCGCGGATGCGGTCGAACACCACGATCGTGTCGTTCACCGAGTAGCCGACGATCGTCAGCAGGGCGGAGACCACGATCAGGGAGACCTGGTGGCCGGTGAGAGAGTAGAGGCCGAGCGTTATGAGCGCGTCGTGCGCGAGGGCGACTACGGCGCCGAGCGCGAAGCCGAACTCGAAACGCACGGACACGTAGAGCAGGATCACCAGAAGGGCGAGCGCGACGGCGATAGCGGCGTCCTTCTTCAAGTCGTCGCCGACGACGGAGCCGACGACCTCGGAATCGCCGGTGCTTTCGAACTTGGCGCCGGGGATGGCCTTGTTCAAGGCCTCGGCGATGACGACCTTGGGGTCGCCCTTGAGCGTCTCGTCGGTGTGCTGGCTCTTGACCTCGACGATCTGTTCGCCGTTGCGCTCCATGAACTGCGCGTTGCATCCGGTGATGCCGGAGTCGATGGCGTCGACGGCCTTCTGGATGTCCGCGATGGCGGGCTTGGCGTCCTGGGCGAAGCGGAACGTGACGGCGGAGCCGCCGGTCAGGTCCACGGCCAGCACGGAGGACGGGTTCGTGTACGCGCGCCAGAAGAAGAACGCGAGCGAGGCGGCGATGACGAGGGCTGGGATGCCGACCTTGAGCTTCGCGCCGCCGACGAAGTTGAACTTCGTGCCGCCCTTCAGGACGCTGAACATCTTGAACGGCTTCACGCTTTCGGGGTTGACGGTGTATTCGAGCACGAGGCGCACGACCACGAGGGCGGTGAACATGGAGATGAGCACGCCGGCCACGAGGACTATGGCGTATCCGCGCACGGGGCCGGAGCCGAACATGAACAGTATCACGCCCGTGAGGATCGTGGTGATGTTGGAGTCGAGAATCGCGGAGAACGCGCGGCCGAAGCCCTTGGAGACGGCGGTTCCGACGGACACCACGCCGTTGCGGAATTCCTCGCGGATGCGCTCGAAGATGAGCACGTTGGCGTCGACCGCCATGCCGAGCGAAAGCACGAGGCCGGCGATGCCGGGCATCGTGAGCACGGGGAGGGCGGCCGACCCGGCGCCGCCCATGGTGACGTCGTGCGACACGGAGCCGAACACGTTGGCGGTTATGACGAGCGTCGCGGGCAGGAGGACCACGTTCAGGAAGAGCGCGATGTCGGCCACGAGGCCGCAGTACCAGTAGTAGAAGAGCATGAACACGGCGACGAGGGCGATGCCGAGGAGCGCGGAGACGGCGCCCTTCTTGATCATGTCCTGGCCGAGCGTGGGGGCCACGGTGCTTTCGGAGAGGATCTGCATGGGCGCGGGCAGCGCGCCGGCCTTGAGGACGTTGGCGAGGCTCTTGGCCTCTTCGGGGGTGAACTTGCCGTCGATCACGCCGCTTCCGCCGGTGATCGGCTCGCGGATGGTCGCCACGGAGTAGACGACGTTGTCGAGGATCACGGCCATGTACTTGCCGGTGTTGTCGGTCGTGAGCTTGCCGAACTTGCGGCCGCCCTCGCTGTCGAACTTGAAGCCGACGCAGAGGCCCTTGACGGGGTCGGTCTCGACGCGGGCGCTTGTGAGGGTGTCGCCCTTCATGCTGTTCTTGTTGCTGCGTTCGACGAAGCAGGGCTTGAATATCTTGCCTTCCCTCTGGAGGACGAGCTTGTAGCCGTAGAGGCGGTTGCCGTCGAACCCGCCGGGGCGGAAGCCCTCGACGCGCTTGCGCCAGCCCTTGGAGCGGGAGACTTCGGCGTAGTCCTTGGCGGGGACGTAGCCGCCGTTGGCCTTGACGTAGCCGGCGGGGGCGCCTTCGGCGGCGAGGAAGTCGGACGCGAGCTTTTCGTTGTCGTCGGCCACGATGCGGAATTCAAGCACCGCGGCGGACTGGAGGAGGCGGCGGGCCTCGTCGCTCTGCTCCTTGCTGGCGCCGGGGATCTGGACGACGACGCGGTGCTTGTCGCTGTCGCCGATCGCCTGGATGAGCGGCTCGTTCACGCCCATGCCGTCCACGCGGCGGCGGATGACTTGTATGATATGGTCGTTGTTGATGTCCTTGAGGACGTCCTTGTAGCGTGCGGCGACGGCCTCGTTGCGGGCGTCTTCGCTGGCGTCTTTCATGCCGTTCGTCACGTCGAAGCGCACGGTTTCGAGGAGCTCGTCGGTGTCGAGGCCGAGGACGAACGACGTGCCGCCGGCGAGGTCGAGGCCGAGACGGAGCTTGCCCGGAACGTTGTTCGTGAGCTCCTTGCCGGTGGCCTTGTCGCGCTCCACCGTCTGCGTCCCATTAAGAGGATAGGACACGTAGAACGAGAACGCGGCGAGACCCGCGAGGACGAGCCATTTCCAGATGTTGTTGTGTTTCATATTCTACTCCATTGTTCCGCCGCGGCACGATTCCGGTGCAGGACGGTCTGACAAGTATACGAAAAACGCGCCGGGACTGCAAACAGAGAAATGCCGTTCGCATTCGGGGCGGCGATTTGGTAGACTCCACCGCAAGCGGAAACGGCAAATGAAAAAACTCGCATATTCGACTTTGCACGGATACGGAGGCGACCGGATATTCGCCGGCCCCGCCGCGCCGGGATTCGGCGGGGCGCATCTGGCCGACGGTCTCCTGCGCGACGCTTTCGCCGCGCGCGGCGTGGAATGCCACACGCCCGACATGCTTCCGCCCGGAGAGTTCGACGGTTTCTTCTTCCGCGACATGCCGCGCCGGGACGACCCGTTCTTCCGGTACGCGATCGACGCGGGGAAGCCCATGTTCCTGCACGTATGGGAGAACCCCTTCATACACAGGCCGAACGCGGACCATGCCCGGTTCCGCGACTTCGCGCGCGTTTTCAGCCTGTTCGACGACGACGTGCGGCTGCGCGGGTGCGTGAAACTCAACTACGCGCTGCCGCTGGCTCCGCCGCCGGCGGACGGCGGGATTCCTTTCGGCCGGCGGAAGCTGGCGTGCATGGTGTCGAGCCTTGTCAAGAAGAACCGTCCGGGCTGCTGCTCCTTCATGAGGCTCGGGACGATCCGGTTCTACGAGCGCTTCCATCCGGAGGATTTCGACCTGTGGGGCGCCAACTGGGGCAAAGGCTCGCCTGCGCTGCTGCACCGCCCGGCCGCGTTCGCCGCGCTGCAGGCGCTGGGGATCGGGCGGCTGCTGCCCCGCGAGCGGCATCCGTGCTGGCGCGGGGAGTGCGCCGACAAGGCCGCGGCGGCGGGCGCGTGCCGTTTCGCATACTGCTACGAAAACTCGGTGAAACTGCCGGGATACGTCACCGAAAAGCTTTTCGACGCCATCTCGGCCGGGGCGGTTCCGGTGTACATGGCGCATCCGTCCGATGCGGCCGCGCTTCCGCAGGGGTGCTTCGTGGACCGCGCGGCGTTCCGCGACGACGCGGAGCTCCACCGGTTCCTGGCGTCGATGCCCCGGGAGCGGTGGGAAGAATACCGCGAAGAGGGACGGCGGTTCATGGCTTCCGACGCCGCGCGGCGGTTCTCCTTCAAGGCGTACGTGGACACGCTGGTGTCGGGCATCGCGCCGGTTCTGGCGGGGGCGGGCGCGGCATGAAGCTGATAGCGAGAATCCTGACCGCGTTCATACCGTTTGCGCGCGCGCGCAAGCGCGCGCGGCTTCTTCTTGTTTCGTGGCTCTATTCGCGCCCGGTGCGCTCCAAGGCTAAGAGCGTAGGACCGGGCTTCCGCGCAAGCGCGCCGACGGTCGTGACGCGCTCCACTTCGATCGGAAGGTTCGTGACGAGCAACGGGCTGGCGATCCACGGCGAAGGCACGGTATCGATAGGCGACTACGTGCAGTTCGGCCCGGAAACGCTGATCCTGTCGCAGAACCACAACTACGAAGGCCGCCTGCTGCCTTACGACTGGACATATTCGGCGCGCGGCGTCGAGATCGGCGACTGCGTGTGGGTAGGCGCGCGCGCCACGATCCTGCCGGGGGCGAAAATCGGCGAAGGGGCGATAATCCAGGCCGGCGCGGTTGTGCACGGCGAAATCCCGCCGTGCGCGATCGCCGGGGGCAACCCCGCCAAGGTGTTCGCGTGGCGCGACAAGGCGCACTATGCGGAATTGAAGGAGAAAGGCATGTTCCTGAGGGAGGTCGGGATTTGAAGGTTTCTTTCGTGATACCCGTCTGGAACGCCGCGCCGTACCTGCCGCGGCTCGTCGCCTCGCTCAAGGCGCAGGGCCATGGAGACTGGGAGGCTCTCTGCACGGACGACGGCTCCACAGACGGCTCGCACGAGCTGCTGCGCGCGGCGGCGGCGGAAGATCCGCGCATCCGCGTGTTCCAGGTTCCGCACTGCGGCTCGTCGGGCGCCCGCAACAAGGGTCTCGACAACGCGACGGGCGATCTCGTGGCGTTCGCGGACGCCGACGACTTCCTGCACCCTGGGATGCTCGAAACCGCCGTGCCGCGTTTCTCCGATCCGGAAACGGACGCGGTGACGTTCGATTTCGCGGCGGTGGAGCCCGGGACGGACTTCGCGTTCGGTCGCCTGCCGGACGAGATTCCGTCCCGCGCCGTGCCGGACATGATGCGGTGGGCGCTGTCGCCGTGGCAGCCGTACGCGCACGATCTGTGGCGGACCGTCTACCGGCGCGAGGCGATCGGCGCCGCGCGGTTCCTGCCGGGGATAGTCCACCAGGACCTTCTCTTTTCGTACGAAGTGTGGGGACGTTGCCGCAAGGCGGTGAAGCTGGACTGCGTGCTGTACGCATACGTGCAGTCGCCCGGCTCCGTGATCCGGTCGGAATACTCCGCCGGCAAGGTGGACGCAAGCTTCACGATCGTGCACGAGCTGTGCGCGGCGTACGCCGGCGACCCCGCGAGGCTGCGGCTGCTGCGCAGGAAACTGTTTCCGCGAATCATAAAGAACGTCTGGAAGCAGACGTCGCGCGCGGGCGATCCGGCGCTTCGCGCGCTCGCGCGCCGGCGCGTCAAGGAGGCGTGGAAGGCAGGGGAGATAGGCTTCGGCGGATTCTCTCCCGCCAAGAAACTGAAACTGCTGCTGGACTTGCTGTCATGAAACTTTTCTCCATAAGGCGCACGACGCGGAAAACCGTCGTCAAAATCGGGTTCCTGAAGTTCTCAATGCGCAACCGGAAGTTCAGCCCGGAACGTCTGCGCGCCACGCCAGAAAGCGAATACCCCGCGCTGCTCGAGGAATGGTACCGGCTTTCGACGGGCGAACGGCTCGACTTGCGCGCCCCCCGGACGTTCAGGCAGAAGATACAGTGGCTGAAGCTGTACGGCGACATGGAGACTATGCGGCGCCTTGCCGACAAGGTGCGCGTGCGGGACTACGTGGCCGCAAAGATAGGCGAGCGGCGTCTCATCGACGTCCTGGGCGTCTACAAGAAGGCGGAGGAGATAGACTGGGCCGCCCTGCCGCGGCGCTTCGTCCTGAAGCCGAACCATGCGAGCGGCTGGGTGAAGGTCGTGGAAGACAAGACCGCCCTCGACATCCCGGCCGTCTGCCGGGAGGCCGACGGCTGGCTTGCGGAAGACTATTCGGTCGTCGACGGATTCCAGATGCAGTACCGCGGAATTCCGCCGCGCCTTGTCGTGGAGCGCCATCTCGGCGAGTTGACGCGCGACCTGCGCGACTACAAGGTGTGGTGCTTCGGCGGGAAGCCGCTCTACGTGCAGGTGGTGGCCGGCAGGCGGGACGCGGGCGGCTGCACCACGGCGTTCTATTCGGCGGACTGGAAGAGACAGCCGTTCTGGCGCGGATATCCGCCGTGCAGCGAAGAAGTGCCAAAGCCCGCATGCATAGAGGAGATGCTGTCGGCGGCCGCGGCCCTGTCCGAAGGCATGCCGTTCGTGCGCGCGGACTTCTACGTGCTCGACGACGGCTCGTTCAAGTTCGGGGAGCTGACGTTCACGCCCGGATCGGGGGAAGGCGAATGGCACGGCGAGGACGGCGTGGACGGGCGGCTGGGCGCGCTGGTCGCGCTGCCTGGTGCGGAAGGGGCCGCAGATGGATGTTGAAAGGCTCCTGCCGTGGAGGAACACGTGGTGGTGGCCGCGATGGAGGTCGCCGTCCTTCCTGATGCTGCACAGCGTCGGCGAGGAGGTTGTGGACCCATGCTGCCCGAACAATACGGTACGGCCGGGGGAGCTGCGGGCGCTTGTGGAAGCGATGCGCGCCGACGGCTATTCGTTCGCGACTTTCCGCGATGCGTGCGCGCGCGGCGGCGCGCGCACGGCGTGCCTCACTTTCGACGACGGATGGGCGGACAACTACACGGTCCTTTTCCCCATATTGAAAGAGCTGCGGGTCTCGGCGACGCTTTTCGTCACGAACCGCGGCGATCCGTCCTTCCCGCGCGAAAAGTGGTCGGACGAAGATCCGGTTCCGCCAGGGGCGTCGTACCTGACGGCGGAGATGCTGCGCGAGATGGACGCGAGCGGGCTTGTGGAGATCGGCGGGCACACTGCCGGGCATTCCACGCTCGTGAAAATCCCGGTAGACGGAGCGAAGCGTGAAATCGAGACGAACAAATCGTGGATCGAGGGGCTGCTCGGGCATGGAATCGAAAGTTTCGCCTATCCGCGCGGCGGAGAGAACGACGGAATCGTCGCTCTTGTCAAGGCTGCTGGCTACAAGTATGCCGCTTCGATGAAAAAGAAGATGAGGCCGCCGGCGGAGGATTTCTTCCGCGTCCGCCGCCAGATAATCCCGCGCGGCATGGAGACCTGGAAGAGCCTGCTTCTGGCCACGCGCGGGAAATGGAAGATCTGACGCGCCGGCGCGGTCAGAACACTGCCGACGACTCGCGCATGGCGCGGTCGGCGTCGAGCAAGAATGCGGCGAAGCAGACGGACCAGCAGAAGCCGCCCATGCCCGACATCGAGAAGAACGTGGCTTCGCCCATGTTCGAGACCACGAACGTCAGGAAGCATGTCAGGAAGCAGAAGTACCGGTATTTCCTGCAGGACGCGATCATCGACAGTATGAACGTCAGGAACAATGCTCCGCCGATGATTCCGCCCTCTTCGAGTATCATGGACGGCAGGAACCCCTTCTCGATAGGTGCGGACAGGACGCTCTTTATGCCGTTCATCTTGCGGTCCTTCATCGTCCACATCACCTGGAACCCGTTGCCGATGAGCGGCGACTGCCTGAAGAAGAACATCGACCTGTCGATCAGGCCCTGGCGGGAGCTGAACGCCTCCTCCATGTCCAGCTCGCCGGTGTCGCTTCTGCCTTTCATTATGAATCCGATGGCCCTTTCGCGGACGCTGGGCACTACCGCCACCGCGAGCGTCCCCAGGATGCCGATGGCCAGGACGACGGATGCGAGCCACTGCTTCTTCTTGCTTGACACTTTCCTTGTTCCGTTCGCGAAATGCGCGCATACGAGAATCGAAAACCCATACGCGGCCATGGCCGTGCGGCTGCCGGTCATGTAGATCAGCCCGGCGGCGCACACCATCAACAGCATGTAAAGGCGCGAGACCTTGCGCACGTTGAACACGTAGTCGGCGAAGAGAAAAGCGTTCAGGATCGCGCACATCGGCCCCAGCATCTGCGAGTGCCCGGTAAGCCCGTTGTAGAGCGACTGCTCCATTTCGAGCACCATGTCGATCAGTTCGCTTTCGGTCAGATCTTCGGTAAGCCAGTCTGCCGCGTTTGCGATCTGCATCGAGCGGCTGATCGAGGGGATTGGATATACGAGTATCGAACCGATCATCATCACGCAGCAAACCGTGAGCATTATCGTCCGGATCTTGCTTGCGTCGACGCTTCCCGTCGCGCCTAGCGTGCAGGCGTTCGCGCCGGCCATGATGAACATAACCATCAGCAGGATCTTCAGTTCGCTGATGACCGGAGCCCAGCCGAACGTCGATGCCACGGTCTGGAACGCGAGGTACATCATCAGGATCGATACGGGTTTCATCGCCGGGGGCCAGCGCCGCCCCGCCGCCTTCATGGTCAGGATGACCGAAAACACAAGGAATATCGCTTTCGTCGCGATGGCGTACGCGGCCGAGTGGGCGAACACCGCGCCGCTCATGATCGTCGTGGTCGTGCAGAGCATGAGCGTGGAGAATATCGCCGCCACCTTGCGCCGCGGCGAACTCGCCACCGACGCCGCGATCGGTATGAACGCAAGCATGGCGATGCCGCTCGTGAGCTTCAAGAGCGCCACGAAGCACATCGCCTTGAACACCGACATCCTCAGCTCTTTCTCGCTGTACGCCTGAGGCTGCGGGGCAAATGCCGTGTTTCCGTATTCCATATTCCGTGCGAACGGGCGAAATTATACCAATCATCGGGCGGAAGTGCAAACAATGAGACCATTGCGCGGAAGGGGCGGGGCATGGTCGGACTGGCGGGGATCGGACCCGCGACCCCAACATTAAAAGTGTCGTGCTCTACCAACTGAGCTACAGTCCGGTGCTGAAACGCGCGGTATCATATAAAAAAAACGCGCCGAATGCAAGCGCGAAATCCTGCGTATTATGCTATACTCCCGCCTTTCCAATCCAGCAACATGCGAGAAAACCCGATGGACAACAAGAAAACGGCGAAAAACCGCGACCGCCGCGTCGAGATGAATGTCGAAGGCCTGAAGGCCGACTACGCCTGGCATCTGCGCTACACATGCGCAAAAGGCGACCGCACCGCGACGCCCCGCGACCGCTATTCCGCTTTCGCGTACGCGATACGCGACCGCCTGATAGAGCGGTGGATCGAAACGCAGGAGACGTACCACCGGCAGAACACGCGCCGGCTGTACTACCTTTCGCTCGAGTTCCTC
Organism: uncultured bacterium; assembly: GCA_902799715.1. Lineage (GTDB taxonomy): Bacteria > Verrucomicrobiota > Kiritimatiellia > RFP12 > UBA1067 > CADCBS01. Next base: position 35,801 of record CADCBS010000001.1, read on the forward strand.
ATGGGCAGGCTGCTGGGGAACAACGTCATAAACCTCAAGATCGAAGACCAGTGCGCCGAGGCCCTGAAGGACTACGGGCTCGACTGGAATTCGCTGCGCGACTTCGAAGTCGACGCCGGCCTCGGAAACGGCGGCCTGGGCCGCCTCGCCGCGTGCTTCCTCGATTCTCTCTCCACGCTCGACATGGCCGGCATGGGCTACGGCCTGCGCTACGACTACGGCATCTTCCGCCAGCGCATCGTGGGCGGGCAGCAGATCGAGGAGCCCGACCAGTGGCTCAAGGACGGCTATCCGTGGGAGCTTTCGCGCCCGGAATACACGCAGATCGTCAACTTCGGCGGGCACGTTGAATGCCGCACGGACGACAACGGCAGGCAGAGCTGGCGCTGGATCGCCGACGAACAGGTGCAGGGCGTGCCGTTCGACCTGCCGGTGATCGGCTGGAACAACGCCGTGAACACGCTGCGCCTGTGGAGCGCCCGCGCCACCGACGAATTCAACCTGGGCGACTTCAACGTGGGCTCCTACGTTGCCGCCGTCGAGAAAAAGGTCCTGGCCGAGAACCTCACCAAGGTCCTCTACCCCAACGACAACACCCTGGCCGGCAAGGAGCTGCGCCTGCGCCAGCAGTATTTCTTCGTCACCTGCTCGCTGCGCGACATCCTGCGCCGCTTCCGCATGTGCAACAGCGACTGGAAGACCCTTCCCGACAAGGTGTTCGTGCACCTTAACGAGACGCACCCCGCGCTGGCGATTCCCGAACTCATGCGCATCCTGATCGACCACGAGGGCCTGGACTGGGACGAGGCCTGGGACATCACGCGCCGCACGATGGGATACACCAACCACACCATCCTGCCGGAGGCCCTCGAAAAATGGCCCGTCCCGCTGATGGAGCGCCTGCTTCCGCGCCACCTGCAGATAATATACGAAATCAACGGCCGCTTCCTGCGCAACGTCGCTTCGCTGTACCCCTCCGACACGGCGAGGCTGCGCCGCATGTCGCTCATCGACGAAGACGGCGAGCGCTACGTGCGCATGGCGCATCTCGCGATCGTCGGCTCGTCATCCGTGAACGGCGTGGCGGAACTCCACAGCGAAATACTCAAGAAGCAGCTGTTCAAGGATTTCTTCGAAATCATGCCCGAACGCTTCCACAACGTCACGAACGGCATCACGCCGCGGCGCTGGCTCCTGAAGGCCAACCCCGCGCTGGCGCGCCTCGTGACGCGCGAGCTCGGCGACGGATGGGTCACCGACCTGTCCCGCCTGCGCAGGCTCGAGGACCGCGCCGGCGACCCCGCGTTCCTGGACGAGCTGGCCGCCATCAAGCTCGAAAACAAGCGCGCCCTGTCCAACTACGTCGGACGCACGCTGGGCGTGCGGCTCGACCCCGAATCGCTTTTCGACGTCCAGGTGAAGCGCCTGCACGAGTACAAGCGCCAGCTGCTGCTCGCGCTCTACATCATAATCTTCTACAACCGCCTCGTGACCGATCCGTCCTACGACCCCGTGCCGCGCACTTTCGTGTTCGCCGCCAAGGCCGCGCCCGGATACCACATGGCCAAGCTGATCATCCGCCTGATCCACGGGATAATCGACGTCACGTCCTCCAACCCGCGCACGCGCGGGAAGCTGACCGTGGCGTTCCTGCCCGACTACCGCGTTTCGCTTGCCGAGCGCATAATCCCCGCCGCCGAAGTCAGCGAGCAGATCTCGCTCGCGGGAACCGAGGCGTCCGGCACCGGAAACATGAAGTTCATGATGAACGGCGCCCTCACGCTCGGCACCTACGACGGCGCGAACGTCGAAATCAACCAGGAAGTCGGCGACGCCAACATGTTCCTGTTCGGAATGCGCGCGGAGGACGTGGCCGCCGCCCGCCCGTCGTACAACTCCCGCCGCACGTGCGAGCAGGACCCCGAAGCGGCCATCGCGATAGACATGATCCGCCGGAACGTGTTTTCGCTGATGGACCCCGGCGCTTTCGAGCCTATCGTGCGCAGCCTGATAGACTACAACGACCACTACATGCTGCTGGCGGACCTGCGCTCCTACTGCGAAGCGCAGGACCGCGTGGACCGCACGTACCGCGACAGGAACCGCTGGAACGCGATGTCGCTCGCGAACATCGCCCGCTCCGGACGCTTCTCGTCCGACCGCGCCATCATGGACTACGCGGAAAACATCTGGCACATAAAGCCTGTCGACTTCAACGCCTGACCGCGGCCGCGCGCCGCCTATGCCTGCCATGGCGAATCCCGCAGCCGGCCTGATGATACTCTGCATCCGCGCCTACCAGGCCACGCTCAGCCATGTCATGGGCGGCGCGTGCAGGTTCGAGCCTTCGTGCTCGAACTACGCCATAGAGGCGATCCGCGTCCACGGAGCGCTGAAGGGTTTCATCCTGGGGTGTTGGCGGATTCTGCGCTGCAACCCCTGGGGCGCGCACGGGTTCGACCCCGTTCCGCCAAAGGGCAGATGGCGGAATCCGCCGGATGTAGACGGGCTGGCGTAGGCAGGAAGAAAAAGAAAAAGCGGAGGCGCGACATGCGTCCCCGCTTTCTTGCCAGGCGGCCGCGGCCGCTTCAGCGGCGGTGCCGGCCGCGGAACCCGCCGCGGTAGCCGCCGCGGAACGCGGGCGGAGGCGGGCGGTGATAGTGGCGCGGCCCGTAGTATATCGGACGCGGAGCCACCACCGTGGTGCCGTAGCCGTAGGGATAATAGCCTGTCGAATACGTTTCGACCACCGGCGCGGTCACGACCGGAGTCGTGACGACCGGCGTCGTGACCACAGGCGTGGACACGACGGGCGTGGACACCACCGGAGTGGATACCACCGGCGTGGACACGACGGGAGTCGTCACTACGGGCGCGGGATTCACTACCACGGTGTCCGGGCCGTTCACCGCGCGGTCTATCAGGCCCAGCGTGGCTCCGACGGTGTGCAGTATCCCGCCGGCCAGGAAGAGTCCGTCCCTGTGATGGCCGTGGTGGCGGTGTCCGGCGAACATTGGCAGAGCCATGGCGGCCGTGCAGAACAGAACGATCACTTTCTTTTTGTTCATGGTTCTTCTCCTTTTTTCCGTGCGGCTTCCTTGCCGCCATAACGTGTTAGGCGGACGGCGCAGGATATTCTGACAAAAAATCTGCGCGTTGTCCAGCCGGGCGTTCCTCCCCCGGGGGGGAGGGGGGGGCAGAATCCCCGCCGAAATGCGTTCATTTTCCCGCCGATAAAATTAGCCTTGACTAACGGGGGGGGGCATGGGATAATACGTACTGCCTTGGGGTGGTGTTGCGTTGCATGGGCTGGTGCCGCACCGCCCCTGGGTGGCGGGTCTCGCGGTTCCGCTCCGGCGGGGCGGGAACGCGATCCGGGCCGGCCGTTCGCAAAAAGGGGATAGACAGCAAAAAGGGGATAGACATGAGAAACTCGAAAAAGGCATACATGATCCTGGGACTGGCGGCCGGGTTCTGCGCACATGCGGACTGGACGCTGGACGGATCGCTCTCTCTGGACGCCGACACGGACTGGCGCGGGCGTGGCGTCATGACAGTGCCGGCGGGAGCGACGCTGAACCTGAACGGATACGTCCTTTGGGTGGATGCAATCGCCGGGGGCGGGACGATAGCCGCCTCATCGGAGACGCAGTACCAGCTCGCCGACCTTACGGCGCCGGACGCGAGCCGCGTTTCAAGCTCTCCGCTCATAAATGCCAATTACAAGGCCATCAGCGCATTCGACAATTCGATCGAACATCCTTCGTTCGTTTTCGCGCAAGGCGATTTCAAGAACGGGAATGCGTGGAACATCGATTACGACTTCGGCGCGGCGACACGGGTGAACTGCTACCGCATGATAGGCATGACGAAAAAAGGCTCCGAATACGGCTACCCGCTCACGCGCTGCCCGCAGGACTGGAAAATACAAGGTTCCGACGACGGCGAAACGTGGACGACGGTGGACGAACGATCCGGGCAGACGTTCGCGGTGGGCGAATACAAAAGCTATCTTTTCAGCAAGCCGGCCCCGGCCTACAAACGCTATCGCATGGCGATATCGTCGGTAGGCGACAACAACGACGGGCGGCTGCAGTTCTACGAACTGGAATACGGCGCGTTCGAGAACGGCCTGTACATCGACGAAACGAGCCAGGCGCATTCCGATTTTTCGGGGCTCTCGGTATCGTCCGGCGTCACCCTGTTCTACGGCGGGAACACATCTCTCGTGCGCGACATGGACTTCACGGCGCTGCCGAACGCCCCGATCCTGCACGGCGCGATAGACCTTTGCGGACACGACCTTTCGGTCGCGGACTTCCCGTCGCCCTACTGCTGCCTGGCCGCCGAAGTGAAGAACACGGGCGCGTTCGACCTGACGACGCCGCAAGGTGCGGTTTCGTCGACGAATACGTTCATAACCGGTCCGGCCGCGGCGTTCGGCGACTACGCCGAATGGTCCTCGGCCCATCGTCTCTGCGCGGATTTTTCGAAAGGCATTCCGGTTTCGGTCGTATACGATTTCACGGACGCCACGGTGATAGACGCATACAGGCTGAAGCTCGGAAGCTATGCGGATTCTGCGCCGTCCCGTGCGCCGAGGGCGTGGCATTTCGAAGGCTCGAACGACAACAGCGTCTGGACGCTGCTCGACAGGAGGCCGGACGAAACAGGCTGGACGACTTCGGAAGAGCGCCAGTACGGATTCGTGAACGACGCGGCATACAGATACTACCGCATTACATTCACCGCGACCGCTAGCGCCCCGATTCTGGAATTCTTCCGGCTGGAATACGGGTGCCTGTCATCCTCGGGCAGCGTCCGCGTCGTCGTTCCGCAGGGCAGGACGGCGAAGAACGGGACCGTAGCGCTCTCGGGGCTTCTGCGCCTGGTGAAGGACGGGCCGGGGACGTTCGTTCCGGCGAAGACGGGCCAGTCGAACGAGGGCGGCGTGGAAATCAAGGCCGGCGTCCTGAAGTGCGGGGCGGACTACAGCACGGCGCTCGCGAAACTCGGGAGCGCCGTGATCGTGCGCGAAAACGGGACCTTCGACTTCGACGGGAGGTACAACTACATCGACCTCGATTTCATCCTCGACGGCGGAACCATCGCGAACACGGGCGCCGACATGTCCGGCCACGCGCAGCTGGCGCGCCTGAAGTTGACGAAAGATTCCGTCCTGGCCCCGTCATCGAGCCTGTTCTTCGGGCTGGACGCGGCGAACGCCGCCTACATAGACCTGGGAGGGAACAAGCTGGACGTCAAGATAGCCCCCGGGAAAGCCCTCTACATGAGAAGCACGGAAATCACGGACGGAACACTCGAATTCTCGCAGGTCGGGTGGTTCTTCCCGGGCGGCAACAGCGGGGTCGTAGCCACGAACGGCGTGGAGATACTGTTCAACTCCGCGATCGACTCGCGGTGGACGGCGGGCTTGAAGACGTACGAAGGAAGCTTCGCGGCCGGAAACATAGCGCTCCTGTACGACAACGCAAGCAAGGTGAACAACTACGGCACGACGCCGATAGCGGTCTACGGGGCGTTCAAGCCCAAGTACGCCACGTTCCGCGGGTGCGAACTGCAGGACGGCGCGACGCTCGACCTTTCCGAATACACGGGAACGTTCCCGGCGGAGTCGACATTCCAGAACGGCGCGACAGGAATCGCGTATGCCGCCGGGGCGGCGGTGAAAGTGAAGACGGGCGACAAGAACATGTCGGCGCTGGCGAAGAGCTCGGATCCGTATCTTGTCAAATGGGCCGCGGGCGTGGAACCCGACGCGACGTTCGAGTTCGCGGAAGGCGAGCGCGCCGCCGCGAACGGCTACACGCTCGCGCCCGACGGAGAAGGCCTGCGCGTAGTCCCGAAGCCGGGATTCCTGATCAGGATCTCGGGCGGCAGGGACGTCAAGGTGTCCGGCGAATGGATGGCGGCGAACTGCGAAGCCTTCGGCACGGTGGCGACGGACGAGCTTGCCGGATGGTTCGGCGCGGCGGGGGCGAACGGCCTTCCGCGCTGGCAGAGCTGGATACTGGGGCTGGATCCGGCGAAGGCGGATTCGGTGATTCTGTGCACCGCCGGCGAAAGCGCGCCGGAAGACGGCGGCGAGTTCACGGTAGGCACGAATCTGGAGATTCCCGAATATGCGGAGACGACAGTCACGGCGAAACTGGTGCGCGACGGCGGTTTCGTATGCCAGACGAAAGAGTTTACGTCGGGCAAGGTGTCCCTGACGGGGACGCTGGGCGGGAAGAGCGTCGCGTCGTTCTCCGTATGCGTGACGCTGCCGTAGGGCGGCGGGGCGGACGCGAGGGGTGGGGCGGACGCGACGGGGCGCGTCCCTCCCCAATCTTTGTTTGGCGGATTGATTGCTTGCATTGAAGCGCGTCGTTTGGTAGAATCGTCACCGCACGGCGAAGAAAAATCCATGCCGCGCGCGTAAAAAACATAAATCGACGGGAAAAAACAAATGAACAAACTCGCACTGGCACTTGCAGCGGCTTTCGCCGCCTCCGCCGCCATGGCGGACACCGTGTCGCTGAAGGACGGCGACCGGCTGACCGGAAAAATCAAGACCATCGCCTCGGACGGAACGGTGACGTTTGCGTCGAAATACGCGGGCGAAGTCAAGATCAAGCAGGCGGACATTGTCAAGCTCGAGACCGACAGCGACATAGAACTGCAGTTCAAGTCGAACGAGCGCGACAACGAGAAAGGCCGCGTTTCCGTGTCCAAGCCCGGCGAATACACGTTCATACCCGCAGGCGGCAAGGCCCGCAAGCTCGATCTTTCCGAAGTCAACGCCGTGAACCCCGACGCCAGCGAATGGCACGGCAGCCTGAACGTGTCGCTCACGGCCAACCGCGGCAACACGTACGGCAGCTCCGCATCGGTCAACGGCGACGTGAAGCGCCGCTTCAAATACGACCGCGTGTCCGCCGACGGCACGTACTACACCGCGCGCTCCGGCAAGAGCAAGGAAAGCAGCAAGAAAACCGACGACCGCGTGGTCGTAAACGGCCAGCACGACCACTTCTGGCTGACGAAGCTCTATTCCTACGAGAACCTGAAGTTCGAGCACGACCGCATGCAGAACCTGGAATGGCGCTTCCGCCTCGGCCTCGGCCTCGGCTACCAGTGGCTCGAGAACCGCAAGTTCGAGAACTTCGGCACGGTGTCGTTCAGCCAGGAATTCGGCCTCGCCCTCACCAAGGAACGCTACCGCCTGACTGCGCACCCGGAGAACACCTACTGCTCCGTGCGCTACGCCCACCACTTGACATGGGCGCCGGTGTGGGTGTCGAACCTTTCGTTCTTCCACAACATGGAATATCTGGTCGACACCGACAACTTCACCGACTACCAGATCAACACGGACGTCGGCGCGAAACTCGCCCTCTCCAAGGCGTGGCAGCTGATGGGCAAGATCGAGTGGCTCTACAACTCCAATCCCGCGGATGGCCTCTCAAAGGGCGACACCCGCTACTTCCTGGGCCTGGGCTACACGTTCTGAGCCCGCACCCGGACAGGGCAAAAACGTGCGCATAGCAATCACGTACCCCCCGCTTCCTTCGGAGAGGGGGGTTCCTTTATTGTCGCAAAACCGGCAGTTCCAGTGGTTTTCGCGCCCTACGTACATCTTTCCGGTCGTCCCCGCGTACGCGGCCACCATGCTGAAAAACGCCGGCCACGAAGTCTTGTGGCTGGACGGCATCGCGTCCGAAATGACGCCCGGGGAATTCGACGCGGCGCTCGACGCCTTCAAGCCCGACGTCGTGGCGCTTGAAACGAAGACGCCGGTGGTAAAGCGCCACTGGGCCTGGATTTCCGCGTTCAAGAAGCGTTCGCCGGACGTGCGCACCGTCCTTGTAGGCGACCATGCCACAGCGCTGCCGGCGGAATCCATGCAGGCGTGCCCCGTGGATTTCATCCTGACGGGGGGAGACTGGGACTTTCTGCTCGCAAGCTCCGTGGAGACGGGATTCGACCCCGCCCGCATGGAGCGCGGCGTGTGGTACCGCCGCCCAGACGGCACGGTGGCGGATACCGGGCGGTTCGCCCTGGACCACGACCTGCGCACGCTGCCGCGCATCGACCGCGAACTCTGCAACTGGCGGCTCTATTCCGTGAAGAACGGAAACTTCCGCAGGACGCCCGGCGCGTACGTGATGTCCGGGCGCGACTGCTGGCACGGCAAATGCACTTTCTGCAGCTGGACCACGCTCTACCCGCAGTACCGCACGCGGGATCCGGTGGACGTGGTGGACGAAATCGAGGAACTGGCCGACCGCTACGGCGTGCGCGAAGTGATGGACGACACCGGCTCGTTCCCGGTCGGCGGGTGGCTGGAGACGTTCTGCGGCGAAATGATCCGGCGCGGATTGGACAAGCGCGTGCGCATAGACTGCAACATGCGTTTCGGGCGGCTTGGCGAACGCGAATACAGGCTGATGCGCAAGGCCGGGTTCCGGCTCGTGCTGTTCGGCGTGGAATCCGCGAACCAGGAGACGCTCGACCGGCTGGCGAAGGCCCTGAAGGTGGAAGACGTGTACGCAGGCGCGCGCGCGGCGTCCGCGGCGGGGCTTGACGTGCATGTGACGATAATGTTCGGCTATCCGTGGGAAGGCGAGCGCGAAATCGAAAACACCGTGGCGCTGGCGCGCAAGCTGCTCGCGAAGGGATGGGCCTCGACGCTGCAGTGCACGATGACGATTCCGTATCCGGGCACGCCGCTGTTCCGCGAACTCGAAGCGTCAGGCGGGCTGACGACGCTCGACTGGGACGAATACGACATGCGCAGGCAGATAATGAAGACGCCGTTCGCGGACGAAGCGCGCATCAAGCGCGCCGTGCGGGACGTCTACAAGGGCTTTCTGCAGCCGGCCGCGCTGTTCCGCCGCCTTTTCTCCACGCGCACGCTGTTCGACTTCGGATTCTACTGGCGCGGCATACGCTCGCTTGCGGGCCATCTGGCCGATTTCGGCTCCGGCCGGCGCAACAGGTCCTGACAGGCTCTGGCATGGGAACGGATCGCAGACGGCCGGAGATACTCGCGCCGGCCGGGAACATGACGTGCCTGCAGGCGGCGATCGACGCGGGTGCGGACGCGGCGTATCTCGGCCTCGGGAAATTCAACATGCGCGCGCGCTCGTCCGTGAATTTCTCCCCGGAGGAGCTCCCGGAAGCCGCCGCGCGCGCGCACGCCGCAGGCGTGAAACTGTATCTCACGCTCAATTCGATAATCTTCGAGAGCGAGCTGGACGCGATGCGCGGGACGATCGCCGCCGCCGCGCCGCACGTGGATGCGTTCATCGTTTCGGATCTCGCAGCCATGGACGCGTGCCGCGCCGCCGGCGCGGCGTTCCACGTCTCCACGCAGATGTCGTGCTCTAACTCCGTAGCGGCGCGCGCGCTGAAGGCGATGGGCGCTTCGCGCGTGGTCCTGGCGCGCGAATGCACGCTCGCCGAGGCCGCCGCGATAGCCCGCGATTCCGGAATCGAAATCGAGACTTTCGTGCACGGCGCGCAATGCGTTGCGGAGTCGGGACGGTGCTTCATGTCGCACGAGGCGTACGGCAAATCGGCCAACCGCGGGGAATGCCGCCAGCCGTGCAGGCGGCAGTTCCTCGTGCGCGCCGTGGACAGGTGGGGAAGGCCGGGCGCGGCCGACGCGTCGCGCGACGCCCCGCCGGAGTTCATAGTCGGGCCGCACACCGTCCTTTCGGCAAAGGACCTCTGCTCGCTCCCCTTCGTCGACAGGCTGGTCAACGCCGGAATCGCCTCGTTCAAGATCGAGGGACGCGCGCGGAACCCGGAATACGTGCGCGAAACGGTGTCGGCCTACCGCGAGGCGGCGGACGCCGCCGTGGCGGGGACTTTCACCAGGGAGCTGGCGGACAGGCTGGTGGAGCGCGTGTCGCGCGTCTTCCACAGGGAGTTCTCGACCGGGCTCTTCTTCGGCAGGCCTGGGACGGACCAGTTCACGGACAAGGAAGACAGCGTGGCCTGCACGGTGAAGCGGCATTGCGGAATCGTGACCGACTACTTCGCCAAGGCCGGCATGGCGCAGGTGCAGGTGCAGGACGCGCCGATAGCCTGCGGCGACCTGATCCAGATACACGGAAGCTCCACCGGTGTGGTGGAGCTTAGGGTGCCCGGGATGCGGCGCGACGGCGAAACGCCGGCCGTCGCGGAAAAAGGCACGTGGGTGACGTTCGCGTGCCCGCGCGTCAGGCGCGGAGACAAGGTCTTCCGCATCGACGCGCGGGGCTGAAGGGCCTCAGCCGATCTTCGCGATCTTCCCGCTCTGGATCGACTCGTAGCAGCCGAGCATCGCCTGGATGGTCTCGCGGTGCCATTTGAGGTTGATGAGCGGGGTCTTGCGTTCGCGTATGCAGGCCACGAACTCGTCGATAAGCCCGATCCACTCGTCGAAGTACGTGTACTGCACGGTGTAGCGGTCGTTCGGCGCGCCGTTGTGGTAGACGTTCGGGCCGAAGCAGTCGCAGCTGATCATGCCCTTGTCGCCCGTGATCGTGACGTTCACCTCCATGCGCTTGGGGAAGCGCTCCCAGCCGGGGCCGGGAACCTTCAGCTTCTCCTCGAGGCGGCTCCACGAGGGGTCGAAGAGGAACGCCGTGCCGTCCTTCATCTTGCCGACGGCCATGAGCATGTCCTCGACCTTCAGCCCGTCGCGCAGGTTCGGCGCGACCTCGGCGTAGATGTAGTCGAAGTCCGAACCGGTCAGGTGCCGCACGAGGTCGAAGATGTGCGGATGGTCGCAGAGCGCGCCGCCGCGGAAGCGCGGATCGCCCTTCTTGAGCGGCACCACGCTGCCGAAACTCGCCTTGGGATCGCCCTGCCACGGGAAAGCCCACACCGGCGACAGTGTGATGTTGGTCATCTGCACGGCCTTGATCCTGCCCACGGCGCCTTCCTTCACGAGCTTTTCGAGACGGCGCACCACGGAGTTGTAGTGCATCTCGAGTTCGATCTGGCATACGATCCCCGCCTTCTCGCACATCTCGACCATCTCGTCGTATTCCTTCATGTCGAAGGTGGGTATCTTCATCGACAGGATGTGGATGCCCCTTTCGGCGCACCATTTCATCTGCCCGAAGTGGCGGTCGTTCGCGGAAGCGATCACCACGGCCTCGATGTCGGGGTGCTTGCGGTACATCTCGTCCGGGTCGAGGTAGCACGGCACGCCGGTCTTGTAGAGTTCGTAGACCTTTTTAGACTCCTCGTCCTGCGCGCACGACGCCACCCAGTCGAGCTTTTCGTTGTCGAGAAGCGTCTGGTAGTATTTGCGGGTGTGGCCGTGGGTCATGCCCATCATTGCGATCTTCACCGGTTTCATCAGCGCACCTCCGATGTCTTGATGGCTTCGTTCGTGTCCAATCCGCATTTGACGGCGATGGTCCTGGCGGCTTTCGCCCTGTCGGCGGCGAACGCGAGCGCGGCGGCCTTCTCCGCCTTTGCCCACGCGGCCTTCCACACCTTCGCCGAAGCGCGGCCCTGCAGGAGCGCGAACGCGGCGCGGACGTTCCACACCTCTTCGTACGTCATTCCGAAGAGCTCGGTGTCGACGTCGGTGAACTCTTCCACGCCGTCGGCGTTCGACACGCGGATCGAGGCGTGCGGCGTGTGCGTGTCGACCGTCTGGTCGCAGGCTACGCCGCGCTTCGCGATTATCTCGTGGCGGTCGTAGGCGGCCGCGCCTTTCGGCAGTCCGGCGCCGGCCTCGACGGAGACGTTCACGTCGTTTGCGAGTTTCGCCAGGACGTTTATCGCGTTTCCGTTCGCGACGGCCATGACGCGCACCACGTCGGACGCGCCGAGGTACGCCGCGAGGTCGAGTTCCTTGGCGAGCATGGCTTCGAGGTCGGCCCCCTTGGGCGCGAACGACGCGAAGCGGAGCGTCGAAACGCCCTCGAGCGTTCCGTTCTCCGTCATTTTTTTCAGTTCCACGATCTTGCGCTCCATGCGCCCCGGCAGGAGCGGCGTGGATCCGACGAAGCAGTGTCCGTCTCTGACCGTGATTTCGCCCGCCTTCGCGCCGTATTTGCCGCGCAGGAAGTCGAGCCCCTTGTTCATTTTCTTCAGGTTCATCTGTTCCTCCGTTTTGCGCCGCCTGCGTTTGCATGCGGCTCTCAATTATCGATCCACCAGTCCGGCGGAATCTGGTAGTCCATGTACCCCGTGTCGCGGTAGTCCGTCACCTTCATGTCATGGCCGACAAGGCGCAGCGAACGCTGGAATGAGACGCCGTGCGACACGGGCGAACCCCATGCGGCGTGTGCGGCGCTCATGTACATCTTCTCCCATTCATGGCCGCGCAGGTGGTGCCAGGTGGTTTCGACGATGCCGAACCCGCCGATCCCGGCGATGTAGTCGGCCATGGGCTTCATGGTGTTGAAGTTGAGCCACGGGCATCCAGCCACGGAGAATCCCTTGTCGTGGAAATACTTCATCGTGGGCCAGTCCTTGCGCGACTCTTTCATGTTGCCGTAGGAATACTGCCAATCGCAGATAACGATGTCCCTGGAAAGCCCGTCGAGGATGGACTGGGCGTCCTTGCCGCCGAACTTGACGAATCCGGCCCAGCGGCGGTCGGACTTGTCCAGCAGCATGTCATGCCACATCATCGGACGCGCACCGCGCGATTTCACGAACTCCGCGAGGCCGTTGAAATGCCTGACCGCCAGTTCGGCGTGCGGCGTCTTCACGCACTCGGGGCACGTCTGGGCGCCGAACGCCTCGTCGCACCCGATGTGGAAGTACGGCGGGTTGCCGAAGTCCTCGTGTATCTCGGCGATCAGCTCGCGCAGCACGCGCTGCGTCTCCGGATTGGATATGCACCAGCTCCATCCATCCAGATACGAGGCGCTGGAGGCAGGCGCGAGGGGCGCCGGCTCGAAAAGCGGCTCGTACTCTGGATGCATGTCGAGCACGCTGTGCTTTATCGTGCAGCCGCGCGAGGAGGAAGCGTGCCCGTAGCAGTTGATCTGCGGAACGAGCGTTATGCCGAGATCCTTGCCGATCGCGACGAGACGCTTCACCTCGCTCTTGGTGAGATATGCGTCAGGCCAGCACCACCACGGATGCTTTTCGCTTTTGTACATCCCCCACGGCTCGATGATCGCGTAGTTGAACTTCAGCAGCGCCGCCAGGCGGATGGCCCGCTCGATCTGCTGTATCCTCGTTTCGGGGAAGCAGCACAGGTGGACGGCGCGGAACGCGAGGTGCGGACGGTCCTTGATCGAAAGCTTCGGCAGGATCCGGCCTTCGGTCTTGAAGGTGCCGCGCTTCGCGACCGCGAGCTGGCGGAGCGTGTACGCCGCCCAGCGCGTCCCGGCGAGCGTGTTGGCCGCGATCTTGACTCCGGTCTCGTCGGCGGTGGCGGCGTACGCTTCGTCGCCAGCCGCGGGCTTCAGCCCGGTGGCGCCGGCTTTGACCTTGGGGGAGTTCGCGCCGAACCAGGCGGCGAAATGTTCGCCGACCCATTTCGCCGCGGCGGGGTCGGGGCATTCCACCGTCACGGAAGTCGCGGCTTCGAACGGAACGTAGACCTTGGCGTCCCAGGTGTAGGTCTGGTACGGATTCGATGGGTCGGCGGATTTCGCGACCGAGGTGGCCGGCGCGGCGGCCGCCGTCATGGAGGCAAGGCACAAGGCCAGGACGAGTTGACGTTTCATGTCGGTTGTTCGCTGTTGGTTGTCGGTTGTTTGCGGTTGCCGTTTCGGGGAACCCGGTTTTGCGGATTTTCCCCTACAGACACTTGACGAGGGGTTTGTACTTCGCGAGATAGGCGGCGTTCTTTTCGTCGCCGCCGGGCGCGTTGGCGGAATTCCACACAGGCGGCACGATGCCGCGCTCGACGCACTGGCGGCAGGTTTCTATTTCGAGAAGGTGCGCGATGGTGAAGTCCACGACGTTCGAGACGGGCCCGATGGGCGTGGTCATGCCGGGCACGTTGACCACCGCATCGCCCACGGGGTTGTAGTCGTCTATGCACACGTCGGCGTAGTCGAACAGGTTCTTTCCGTTCGGGTGGCGGATGAAGTGGTCTTTCGGCATCTCGTTCTGCCAGTACGAGGATGCGACGGCGATGATCTTCGCGCCGCGCTTCCTGCACTCCTCCGCCGCGTCGATCGTGGCGGGGTTTATGCCGATGTTGTGGAAGAAGAGGACGACGTCGCCTTCCTTTATGCCGTAGTACTTGATTATCGAAGCGCCGAAGTTCACCGTGCGCTCCAGCTCCAGGTATTTCAGCGCCTGGTTGAAAACCGATAGCGCCGTCTCCATGAGCGGATTGATGTTCGCGAGCCCGCCCGCGCGGAAGAACATCTCGCCCATGGCGAGCGTCGTGTGCCCGCCGCCGGCGTAGACGTTTATGAGCTTGTCTTGCGCGATGGCGTCCGCCATCAGCGAAGCGGCGGCCTTGATGTTGGCCTCCTGCTTTTCCGCGACCTCCCTTATGTTGGCGATCGCCTTGTCTATGTATCCGTAGTCGTTCAGCATCGACTGTTCTCCTTCTTGTCTGGAAACCGGTATGGGATCGAGGGCAGCACGCAACGCGTCTCCACGGACTGCGCGGCCGCCGCGTTGGCGGCGGCGCACGCTTCGCGGAGCGGCGCGCCCTCCGCGAGACGCACGGCAAGGACGCCGTTGAAAACGTCGCCCGCGCCGGTGGAATCGACCGCCCGCGCGGGCGGCGCCGGAACGGTTTCGCCCGTCGAGCGGATGCGGCACCCTTTGGCGCCGAGCGTGACGACGACCTCGCCAGGCACGTCGCCGAGGGCCGCCTCTTCAAACTCGTTGGGCGTCCAAAGAAACACGCGCCTCTTCAGCGCCTCCGGCACCGGACGCGACGGCGCAGGATTGAAAATGACCTTCACTCCGTTCGCTTCGGCGATCTCGGATGCGCGGAGATTCACTTCCTCCGGAACCTCGTTGTTCAGGAGAAGGACGTCTGCTGCGGCGATTTTGTCCTTGAAACCGCAGTCGACGTCCGCTTCGTCCAGTTCCGCGCCGCGCGCCACCGTCACGCGCGTCTCGCCCGAACCATCCGTCAGAATCGCCGCGCACGCTGTCGGCAGGACAGACGGATCGGAATAGTAGACAACGGGCGCAATGCCCTCTTTCTCGCAGAAGGCACTCACGGCACATGAATCGGCCTCGTTGCCGACCTTGCCCAGAAAAGAGACCTTCGCGCCCTGCCGCGCCGCCGCGACGGCCTGGTTGAACCCCTTGCCGCCCCACTCCTCGTAAAACTCAGTCGCGTGGACCGTCTCCCCGCCCGCGTGGAAATGCGGCACGCTGAAGAACATCGACCGCCCGATGAGACCGATGACCGCAATTCTGCATGGCTTTTCTCTTTTCATTCCTCTGTGTCTCTGTGCCTCTGTGATAAAACCTTAAAGTCGTTTCACCCTTCCGAAGTAGCGTTTCTCCAAGGCGATGTTCCGCGCCGTGCCGCCTTCCACGTTGCCGCTTGCGTAGATTGGCGGCGTCACGCCCCGCGCGAGCGCCTTCTTCGCGCCGTCTATGAGGATGGAGTTCAGGATGAACAGCGAAGCGTAGGTGGAAAGACCGCCCATTTTCGCTTCGCCGACTTCTATCACGGCGTCGCCGTGGGGCACCTTGCAGTCCACCGGGATGTCGGCTTCGGCCAGGAGCACGCCGCCGTGCGCGGTGTATGCCGAAGACGATATGGCGAGCGTTTTCACGCCCGCCGCCTTGGCGGCGCGCAGCATCTCCACGGGCGCGGCGTTCTTGCCGCTGGCGGAAATGACGGCGAAGAGGTCGCCCGCCTTCACCTCGTGGCGGCGGAACACCTCCTTTGCGATTCCCGGCATTTTCTCCATGCGGCTGGACTTCGCCGCGCCGCCGTGCAGCATGAGATCCTCGTCCAGGACCGGCGACACGCAGGCCAGCCCGCCGGCGCGGTAAAACGTGTCGAGCGCCGCGAGGTGCGAATGGCCGCATCCGAACACGTGCACGAGGGCGTCGCGGCAGATGACGTCCGCCACGGCGTCGGAGGCGCGGTCCATCGCAGGGGCCTCCTCCGCCTCTATCCGGCGGAGGAGCGCCGTTATCCTGTCGAGATACTCGGTCATGTCATGCGGCGCTCAGCGGCCGAGCACCCTCTTGTAGTTGGCGCCGATCGAGTCCCAGAGCTTGAGCGCGTCGGGCGCGCCCACTACGGTTCCGTATCCGCCGCGGTACGTCCACGCCGCGAGGCGGTCGACCCCCTCCGCGACCGCGAGATCCACCCAGCGGTCGATCTGCTTCCAGTCCTTGGGCTGCTTGTAGTAGCCCATGAGCCAGCGTTCGGACTGCTTGCCGTACTTCTTCGCGATGGCGACGGTGCGCCGGACGATGTCGAGGTAGAAGTCCTCGGGGAGCGCCCAGTTCACGATGGTCGTGGAGAAGACGTCGAAGTACGGGCAGGCGCCGACCATGTCCCAGTTGTCGTAGCCGCGGAATTCGGATACGTAGTAGCCGTTCTGCGTGGCGTGGACGCAGCACGTGATCTCGAGCTTCGGGTCGATCTCCTTCAGCGCCTTGGAAGTTTCGGAGAGGACGACGAGCGCCTCGCGCCAGCGGAACTGCTTTACGTCGTTCGTCATGTAGCGCGGCATGGCGTAGCCGTAGTAGTCCTCGAAACGCTTGCGGCAGACCGGGCACCAGCACGTCCAGTCGTCCGCCACGCCGCCGGTGATGGAGGCGATCCCCTTCGGGAAGGCGTAGTGCGGCTCGTCCCAGAAGAAGCCGTCGGGCTTCGCCTCGCGCGCGAGCGTGACGCAGAAGTTCTTGAAGTAGTCGCGGTAGCTGTTCGTGTTGAAGCAGGCGTAGGGCAGCTTCTCGCCGGTGAGGGCGGAGACTTGGCGGTTCTCGACGTTGTCCTGGAGGAACTTCGACACCTGTTCGCCGCCGAAGTACTTGCCGTTGCCCCACGGGTCTATGAGGACGCGCAGCCGCAGTTCGTGCGCCTTGGCGACTATGACGGGGATATTCGGCCGCCAGAAGTCGAAGTCGAACTCGGTGACCGCGAGGATCACCTGTGTGACGCCGTGCGCCTTCATTTCCTTGAAGTCGGCCTCCGCGTGCTCGACGTAGTTGAGGCCGTAGTAGCTTATGGATGTCTGTGTTATCATGGTTTTTTCCCGTTTATCGTTGTTTCCGGATGCAGACTTCCGGCTGTTTTCCCGCCGGGCATGGGCGTTTCCGCGAAACGCAGCCGGTCGAGATAAAGCGCCTGTACGGGCCGCACGCCTTTGGAGCCTGCGAAGCCGTCGCCCACATAGAGGTATGCGTCGTCCGAGAGCGCGGACGGGTCGAATTCGCCGATGTCGTACCAGGCGTAGCCGCCGGAGAGCTTTTCGGCTGTGTATTTGCGGGGGCAGAAGTGCTTCTTGGTCCGGGGGTCGTAGATTCCCGCTTCCACCGCGAGACCGCCGCCGCCGGGCGCGGGATCGGCGCGAAGGCGCATCTGCACGGAATAGCGCCTGCCGGGCGCGAACGAGACGCGCGACATGTGGAAGTTGACGGACCAGCGCGGACGCGAGTTGGCGATCTTCGCCGCCCGCCCGTCCTCCGCGAGCGGATCGTCGACGCGCGCGTTGCCTTTGCCTATGCGGCGCAGGTGCAGGGCCGAATCTTCCACGATGCCGTCCGTGCGCGCCCTGGCGGCGCCGTCCGCAATCTTCCGCCAGGCTGCGGGAATCTCGTTTTGGCGGCTGGCGATGCAGCTCAGGCGCATGTGCTTCACCTCGTCGAAGAACGCGAGCGCGCGGCGGGCGACGGCGCGCGGATCCGGCGCCGTCCCGGTGAAATCGAGGGCCGGGCAGCCGTTCTTGCGGAAATATTCAAGCCGCACGCAGTCCACGCCGAAGCGGGCCGTGCGCACGTTGAACTCGAGGATCCTGTCGCCCTTCACGGCGGCGGCAGCCTTTTCAAGGAGAGCGTCCGCCCGGTTCCAGAACTCCGCCGGGATGTCGGGGCCCGGTATCTCCTGGTGGCAGTTCAGCCAGCGTTTCGCATCGGCCGAAGTGCTGGCGATCTGCAGGCGGTGCAACTCTTCGAAGTATTCGCGCACGAAAGGCGCGCCCGCCCCGTAGAATCCGGCGAAGAAGTCGTCGAGCAGCGGCTTCATCGGCAGGTCGGGGTTCCACATCCACTTTGCGAGCAGCCACGCCTTCAGCTCGGCGAACCCGGCGTTGCAGCCCTGGCGGTCGCCCTGCTCGAAGAGGGCGTAGACGCCGTTGTCGCGGAAGAACTGCACGTTGCCCTGCAATGCGTACGCGTTCGGGAACGGATACGGGTAGAAGATGAAGTCGGTCGTGTAGTCCCACACGTACAGTCGGGAAGCCTGCGCGCGCCAGGCCTTGATCTCTTTCGCGAACTTCACGTTCTCGCGGTACGGGGAAACCGGCAGCGGGCGCGAGAAGTCGCATTCCACGGTGCAGAGGCACGGCATGACGTTGTGCCGCAGCTTCGTCTTCTCCGGCGGCTTGCGCGTGTACTGGTAGGCGAGCATCTCGACGATCTTGCCGGGGAATTCCTTCTCCACGGCCTCGGCGACGGCGTTCACGAACCGCACCATCGTGCCGGCGTGCGATTTCTCCTCGGCGTCCACGGCCGCGCACGAGGGGCACTCGCAATAGTTGAACCAGTCGTTCTGGCTCACTCCGTAGTAGTCGGCAGACGGATCCTTGCGGATGCGCTCGAGGACGTTCGAAGTCACGATGCGGAGGACGTCGGGGTTCGTGAGGCACAGCTGGGTCTTGTCCTTGCGCCGTTTCCCCTTCACCATGCTGAAGTACTCGGGATGCGCGTCGAAGTACTCCCCGGGCGGCAGCAGAGACTGGAACGTGTGGCAGCTTGGGAGGTCTCTGCCGAAGCGTCCGGCGTGGCCGCCGTGCTTCGCGTCCAGGCGCATCGATGGACCGTTCGCGCGGTTGCGGGCGGCGAAGTCGCCGTTGAACATATCCCACCAGAACGGTTCGCGGTGCGGGAACGCCGGCTTCTGCGAGTCGTCGAGGCCGTCCGGCACCGAAAAGACGTCGCGCCTGGGGACGACCGTGTGCCACGATGCGTACCAGCGGCACCCGCCGAAGCGCTCCAGGAGTTCGTACACGCCGTACAGGACGCCGCGCTTCCCTCCGGCCACGAAAACGCCGTCCGGTCCGGCTTTGAGCCTGAAGCCGTCGTCTCCGAGACCGGGAGGGCACGGGACGCGGGGCGCGGACGGGGACGAATTGATGAACACGGCCCGCCGCGGGATGTCCGCGGCGGCGCCCGCATCGACTATCGGCAGGCGTACGCCCGTCATGCGCTCCGTGAAGTCGCGCAGCTCTTCCGCCGCATACGCCTCCGACGGCGACGCGTCCGCCGCGCGCACGATCGCGCAGCCGGGCGCGCGCCCGCGCACGGCTATGTCGAACGCCGGCGCAGGCGCCGCAAGCAACCCCGCGACGATCGACGCCGCAAGCGCCGGAAGCGCGGCAGGACGGAATACGGCACTTGATTTCTGAAGGTATCTCATTCTTCCGTTCACTCCTGGCTCCTGCCCTTTCTGTCGAACAGATGCTCGAGCTCTTCGAGCGTCTTGCCTTTCGTCTCCGGGATGAAGAGCGAAACGATGAAGTACAGTACGCCGTTCGCGGCGAAGAAGAAGAACATGGACGACCACCCCCACGCCTCGACCCACGGACGGAACCACGACGCGAGGCCCCATGCGACAAACTGGTTCATGAAAAGCGCTATCGCCATCCCGTTCGCGCGTATGCGCCGCGGCATCAGTTCGGAAAGGACGAGCCACACGCAAAGCCCCGGCCCGAGCGCGTAGAAAACCTGCATGAAGAAGAATGCGAAAAGCGTGACGAGCCCGGTGGCGTTGTCCGCTTCGACACCGAACCGCTCGATCGCGAGGAACACCGAGCCGATCGTCGCCAGGCCCGCGGCCATGCCGAACGTGCCTATGCGCAGAAGCCACGTGCGCCCTTTGCGGTCCACCAGCGCGGCGGCGGCTATCGTGACGAGCATGTTCGTGAGCTTCACGGCGAGCTGGCCCCAGTTCGCGTATATTCCCTCGAACCCGGAACTGTGCAGGATCGTCACAAGGTAGCTTGTGAACGAACTCATGCCGGTCGTCTTGTTGAACGTCAGTACTAGGCACGCCAGAAGGAACGGAACCACGTAGCGGCGGCTGAAGAGCGAACCGCCTTCGGAGATTCCGGGACCTTGCGTTTTCCCGGAAGGCCCGGCGGACCTCTTTTCGATCCACACGGGGCTTTCCGGCAGCCTGAGGCTTCCGAGAAACAGCGCCGCGACGGGAAGCATCGTCCACCAGAAATTCGCGCCCCACGCCGCGACGCGGCCCTCGGCGTCGGCGGTGTCCGACGCGCCGTAGCGCATTGCGACGAGGCACCCGGCGCCAGCGGCGACGACAAGCCCCAGCCCCAGGCAGAACTGGAATACGCCCGTGCCGCGCCCGCGCACGTCCGCGGGGAGCGTCTCCGTGAGGTACATCGGCATGACGACCGCCATGTATCCCGCGCTCATCCCCTGGAGCACCCTTCCCGCGTAGAGCGTCCAGAAAGAACCTATCGAAAGGCTGACCACCGGAACCGCGACGAGGAACATCGCGGCGGAGACGACGATCATCCGCTTCCGCCCGAACCGGTCGGCAAGGACTCCGGCGGTTAGAGAGGCGACGATGCCGCCCAGAAGCACCGCTCCCACGATATGGCTTATCTGGCCTTCCGAGTAGACGCCCATCGCCTTCATGTAAGGCTCGGCGGCCGCGATCACGCCGAAGTCCACACCGTACAGGAGTCCGCCGAGCCCTGCTATCGCCATCAGGCGGCGGACGATCGTTCCGCTATCGGCTTTTCTGGCGTTCATTCCGTTTTCTTCCATTTTGCGGCGGAGCGCCTACCGGGCGATAAGGGCGGACAGCGGAACGCCGCCGCGCCCGGCCTCGTATATGCGGCGGACCTCGCCATGGCCGAGTTCGCGGGTCCACAGCGCGGCTTCGTCGATCGCGCCGGCGAAGTTGGACTTGTACGCGCCTGTGCCGTCCTGGCCCAGGCAGAAAGGCAGTCCCGTGGACAGCGCGGGCTTCGCGGCGTTTTCGGACATGCAATAGAGGTATCCGTCGCGGCCGCCCTGGTAGAACCGCACCGCGCCGTCGGCGCCGCGCGTCACGGCGTAGAAGACCCATTCGCCGTATGCGACGTCGTAAGTGCCGAGGTCGAAGCGCCCGCCCTCCGTTCCCGCGTTGAAGCACACGCCGGGGACCTTTGCCGTATAGGCCTTCTTGGCGGCGATGAGCGCCACGCCAGGGTTGCGCCCGCTGTTCCAGTCCTTGTTCGACAAGACGACCGGGTCGCCCTTCTGCGGCGCGTCCATGCGCACCCAGGCCGCGAACGCGAAATCGCCGCCGTTTTCGAACGAGAGTTTTTCAGATCCGGCGAGGCGCACCCCTGACGGCCCCTTCGCCTTCGGGCCGCCGATCCGCAGGCTGCCGCCGATGAACCCTGCTGGGACGCCGCTGGCTGCGGCGCCGAACGGCCGGGGCGACACGTCGCCGGAAACGGCGTTGGCGGACTTCTTGCCGTCGAAAGGCAGATACGCCGCCAGGCCGTCGGACAGGCTGCGCGCGGGCGGGCTCGCCGTTTCGGCGCCGGCGGGCCTTCCGTCCAGATCCATGCCGGAAACGTCGATTCCGAAATGCGCCAGGGCCGTCGGGGCGGCGTCGTAGTTGTGCGGCGTGCCGGGGATCCGGCCCTGCCGCACGCGGCGGCCGGCTACGAGAAGCGGCACGGTGGTGGCCTGGCCGCCGGGCATTCCGTGGCTGCGCCCGTAGCCGCCGTGGTCGGCGGTTACCACTATCAGCCAGTCCTCGGCGGCGAAGGTCGGGCGGGACGCTATTGCGGCCAGCACGCGGCCGACGGCGGCGTCTGCCTGCCAGAGGGCGTTGAGGTAGCCGGTGGAGTACGGGTAGAAGCCGCTGCCGTGGCCGCCATGGTCCGGCAGGTCTATGAAGTACAGCGTGCCGTCCGGCGCGTCGGGCGCGGAAAGGCGTTTCACGGCCGTGTCGGCGGCTGCGGCGTCGGAACCGTGCACGAATTCGACGCGCGGGTCCGGGGAGAGTTCGCAGTCGGGCTTCCACGAGAAAAGGAAGAGCGCCTTGGCGCCGGGGCGGGTCGAAACCAGGCGCACGAGCCAGCTGGGCCACTTGCGGTAGTCGCAGCGCCTGAACTGGCCGTTGCTCTCCACATGCGTCTTGGCGGCGGTGACGCCCGTGGCGATTGAAGTGTGGTTGGGCGCGCTCGACGCCACGGCGTCCGGTATGGTGTTCGCGGAAAGAGACCATGCGCACTTGTAGCCGGGCTGCCATTTTCCGTCGCGCAGGGCCTGCAGGTTCTCCATGCGCGCGTTTTCGATCGCGTCGGCCCTGCAGCCGTCGAGCATAATCACCAAAGCCTTTGGCGAAGTCGCGGCGCCGGCCGCGCCAGCGGCGAGGGCGGCGGACGCCAGAAGCGGAATGTAGCGGCTGTGCATGGACTATACCTTCCTTTGCCTGTTTCGATTTTAATTCTACCAAACAGTCCGCTCCGCCGCAAACCGCACCCTTATCCCGGGAAATCCGGGATAAATTATCCCTGATGTCTGTCAGAGCCCTATAAAATAGGGATGAAACAAATTTCTGCGACAGTAAAAAAGG
>CADCBS010000002.1 GCA_902799715.1 uncultured bacterium
CACCGGCTCGGCGCGCGGAAGGGCCTTCCATTCGAGCGCGGCGGAATACAGTCCGTCGCCTATCGCCGCCGCGCGCTCCGCCGCCTTCCATTTGTATCCGCGGCGGGCGATCAGCGCGGCGTCGCAGGCGCCCAGCACGCACTTGTTCAGGTTGCGCGCCGTGAACGCGTCGCCCCGCGGCTCGAGCGACATCAAAAGCCCCATGCCCCTGTTCATCAGAAGCCGCACGGCCTCGGTCCACGGCAGGTCCTCCGGCGGCCTGAGCTCCACGTCGCGGAACAGAACGCTTCCCGGCGCCCCGGCCACGTCGGCGTATCCGCGCACCAGCTCCTGGATCATCAGCCTGCGGCTGTCGTGGCGGATGCGCCACGGCGTCTTCGGCCGGCAGAAGTCGGCGTCCACGCCCAGTATGCCGCTCCACTTGCGGGACACCGGCTCCAGCGCGCGCGCGATCGCCTCGATGTCGGCTTCGCCTGCGCCCTCCTCGGTGACCACGTGGAAGTCCAGGTCGTTCGAAAGTCCGTCCTTTTCGCCCGGCCGCCGGGCCACGCCGCCCTCGCCGCGCCCGTAGCCGCCGCCCAGCACCACGCCGCCAAGGCGTGCGATCCGCAGCGCCGCCACGTCCGCGCCGACCCCCGCCACGGCGCGCGCGACGGCCTCGTCCGCCTCCGGCGAGTCTGCGGCGGTGTAGCGCCCCATCAGCCGCGTCTCCCGCGCGACGCGCCGTGCAGGATCCCGGCCAGCTTCCGCAGGAAGCGCGTCATGCGCCCGCCCGAAAGCTCGGTGCCGGATCTTGCGATGTTCGGGTTCTCCACGTCCACCCACGTTCCGTCGCGCGCGTCGATTATGCGCCGGCCCGAGACGATCTTGCCTTCAAGCTCCATGTCCTGGCCCACGTACGTGTCGTCGCAGATTATGGTGTTCTTCAGCCGGGTGCCTTCGCCCACGAAGGACTCGCGGCCGATTATCACGTTGCCGTCGAGCTTCACGTTGCGCGCGCACCACGCCTTGTCGAGCATGAGCAGCGGCGGCACGGCCTTCGTGCCGCGCTCCATCACCACGTTTATCCCTATGTGCACGTCCTTCTCGGAAGTGTAGCCCGGCATCGAGAAAAGGTCCGGGCGCCCGAGCACGGCGAAGTTGGCGGCGAACCACTCTTTCATGCCGGCGAGCGGGATGTTGCCCTTTTCGCACCGGCTCCAGCGCCCGCCCTCGAAAAGGTACAGGCCCTGCGGCGTGTGCGCGGTCTCCTCCGGCGTGCACGGGCGGAAGTCCGCCGGCGAAACCATGCCCGCGGGCATCGCCAGCCCCCAGGCCACCGCCGTGCCGTCGCGCAGCTCCTCCGCTATCGGGCCGCCGCACGACGCAAGCCCGTCCAGGCCTTCCGGGGGCGCGCCTTCCGCGCGCGCGTACCGCACCGGCCCGCCCGGCAGCGTCTCGTCGCCCAGCTCCTGCGCGAGCCGCGGCGAGAACTCCCAGTCGGCGGCCGCTATGGACTGCGCCTTGTGGCGGCGCGCGGTCTCGATCGCGTGTTCTATGAATCTGCGCCCGGCCACCGGCAGCTCCGCCGGGATCGTGCCCGGCAGCACGTCTTCGATCCATTTCCGGCCGGCGGGCGCGGCCGACGGCAGTATCAGCACCCCGGTCATTTCAGTACGCGCCCTTTCCGCCCAGGATGGCCGGTATCGTCTTCAGCAGTATCACGATGTCTTTCCATATCCCGGGCGTGCTTATGTATTCCTTGTCTAACCGCACCTGCTCCTTGAAAGGTATCTCGCTGCGGCCCTTTATCTGCCACAGGCAAGTTATGCCCGGTATCACGTCGAGCCGCTTGCGGTCCTCGAGCGTGTATTCCCGCACCTCCGACGGCAGCGGCGGCCGCGGCCCCACGAAGCTCATGTCGCCTATCAGCACGTTCCAGAGCTGCGGCAGCTCGTCCATGCTCGTCCTGCGCAGGAACCTCCCCACGCGCGTGATGCGCGGGTCGTTCTTCATCTTGAAGATCACGCCGTCCGAGCTTTCGTTCTGCGCGAGCAGCCGGTCCTTCTGGTCCTCGGCGTCCGTCCTCATGCTACGGAACTTGAAGAACTTGAAATGCCTGCCGTAGCGCCCCACGCGGGTCTGCGCGAAGATTACCGGCCCGGGGCTGGAAAGCTTCACCGCCACCGCTATCGCCGCGAACACGGGCGAAAGCAGCACGAGCCCGGCGATGCTGCCCACGATGTCCATGAGGCGTTTCGCCGCGTACGTGGCGAACACCGTGAAGCGCCACACTTTTATGCGTATGCTGCGCCGCTTGTTCCCGCGCGCCCGCGCGGAAAGCTCTTCGACGAGCTGTTCGAGGTCGGCGTTCGCCGAGCGTTTCTGAAGACTTTCCATGATGAATGCCGTGCGCAGGATCCGTTTCCTTCTTCTCTTCCCGGACCCTCTGTCGCATCCAGCGCAGGAGGCTCGCCGCCCTGTCAGAGGCCGGCGACCGCCTCCTTGATCTTCGCCATCGAAGCCTCCGCCGCCGCCCTGTCCTTCAGCTTGGTCTCCTCGCGAAGGCCGATGGCGATCGCGGCCGTGTCCGTGTCGCCGGACATCAGCGCGTTGCCTTTCATGGTGTGCGCGGCCTTGTCGAGCCGGTCCCAGTCGCCCGCCGCGAGGGCGGCCTCCGCCTCGGCGGCTTTCTCCTTCATCGACGAAACGTATTCGGAGTATATTTCGGCGACGACGTCCTGGTCGCCTCCGAACTGTCCGTCCAAATATTCCCTGCAGCATTCTTTCATGGCGTCATGCCCCTTTCTCCGGACCGGCGTTTCCGGCGTCTTCGTGAAGTTTGATGTGGTAGACCGTCTCGTTTATCTCGCCGTAGCGCTTGCGTTCTATGCCGCTGCACAGTTCGCGCACTATCAGGCGCCCGCGCCCGTGGTTGCTCATCTCCTGGTTCTTCAGGGCGAACTGCGTGGCGGCGCTTCCGGCGGCGACCTTCAGGCTCGGCACGGGCTCGCCGAAATCCCATATCGTGAGCTGCGCGTCGCGCTCCGACGTCAGCAGGCGCACCGCCACGGTCTCGCGCATGCGCCGGCGGTCGTCGAACCCGTGGTCGTACAGGTTCGCGATCGTCTCCTCGAACACGACCTGCACCTTGCCGGAGTCCGTGGCGGAAAGCCCGCGCCCGGCGCACCATTCGCCGATCGCGCGCGCCGTGTTGTCCGCCGCGAAGGGAAGGATCGCCGACACGCACTCGAAGATGTGCGGCTTCCTGGCGCGCGGGCCGAACATGAGCATCGTGATATCGTCGCTCGAGTTCCTGTAGTCGCCGTACGACTCCATCTGCTTGTACGGCTCGGCGAGTATCTCGCCTTTCGCGCGCGAGTCCGGCACGAGCTCGCGCCGCCTTTCGGCGATCAGCTCCATCGGGATGACGTTCTGCTCCGGGCCGCGCGAAAGCTCGAATATGCCGTCCGTGGCCGCGCAGAATATGCCTTGCGGCGGAAGGACCGTCGTCACCGTCTGCCCGGCGTCGTACACCGTGTCGCGCAGCAGGCCGATCGGCACGCCGCCGCGGTTCTCCGGGTTCGCGGCGGGCGGCGGCGCGTCGCTCGCCGACGTCTCTATCGCCGGGTCCGGCGCGCCGCACGATATCCATTCCACCGTGTTCTCCTCCACGTGGTACACGCATATCAGCGCGGTCATGTACGTGACGTCGGCGAAGTTCGCGATGAAGAAGTTCTGCATCATGTTCGCGATCTCGTGCGGGCGCATCGTCTCGCTGCCTTCGTCGCGCCGCAGGTTCTTCAGCAGCGACTGCACCGACATCATCGTGAGCGCCGCGCTCACGCCGTGCCCCTGTATGTCGCCCAGCACGAACAGCCAGCAGTCGCTGCCGAACGGCATCGCCTCGTACAGGTCGCCGCTCACCCTCTCGTTCGGCCGCCACAGCGTGGTGTAGAACAGCTTCCGGTCCATGCGCATGCGCGGGGGAAGCATGCTGCGCTGTATCTGCGCGGCGATCGCGAGCGACCTGTCCGCCGCCTGCGTCTGCTGCTCGATGAAGTTCTCGATCCTGCGCGACGCCACCACGCGCTGCATCCGCCGTATCAGGATGTCGGTCCCCGCCGACTTCGGCAGGTAGTAGCTCATCGGGTCGCAGAGTATCTGCTTCAGGAAGCCGCTTCCCTCTTCCGGGTCCAGCGCGGTCATGAAGAAGAACGGCATGCCGGAATCCATCCCGCGCACGATGTCGCGGAACATGAAGCCGTCCATGTCGCCCATCATGATGTCCGACACCACGGCCGTGAATCCGCCGGGCTGGCTTTTGATCGCGGCCACGGCTTCGTCGACCGTCGCGGCCGTCACCACGGCGTATCCCGCCGCGCGCAGCTTCGCCCCCACCGTGAGCCGGACGAATTTCTCGTCGTCGACCACCAGCAAGGCGTGGCGCGCGGCATGGGCCGCCGCATGCCGCCCCATGGCCGCATTGCCGCCGCGCGGATTCAGGCTGTTTTCAGTGTCCATTTCGTGTATGTGCGCCGGTCGTACGGGAAAAACCGCTTCTCCCGCGCCGGAAACACTGCAAAGTATACCTTAATGGCGCCGCCATGTTCAAGTTCTATGGCGCCGCCATGTTCAAGTTCTATGGCGCCGTCCTGTTCAAGTTCTTATAACCGGAAAAGTCTTTCCCGGAATTGAAATCGCGCGGTTTGCGCGGCGGCGGGCGTTATGGTAGACTCGCGCCATGAAAACTGATGTCATCGTCATAGGCGCCGGCGTGGTCGGGTGCGCCGTCGCGCGCGAACTTTCCCGTTTCAGGGCGGGAGTGGCCGTGCTGGAGGCCGGGAGCGACGTGGCCGAAGGCGCCTCGAAGGCGAACAGCGCGATCGTGCACGCCGGGTTCGACGCCAAGCCCGGCACGAACAAGGCGAAGTTCAACGTTCTCGGCAACGCCCTTTTCGAAAATCTGTGTCGCGAGCTGAAGGTCCCGTTCCGGCGCAACGGCTCGCTCGTGCTGGCGTTCGGCGCGGAAGACGAGAAGACGCTGGAGGAGCTTTCCGCGAGGGCGAAGGCCAACGGAGTGCCGGTGGAGATCGTCGGGCGGGATGAGCTGCGCCGCCGCGAGCCGAACGTCTCCCCCGAAGCCACAGCCGCGCTGTGGGCGCCCACGGGCGGGATATGCTGCCCCTACGACCTCACCTTCCGGATGGCCGAGAACGCCGCGGCGAACGGCGTGGAGTTCGTGTTCGACGCGCGCGTCGCGTCGATCGGGAAGACCGCGGACGGATGGCGGCTCGCGGCGGCGGACGGGCGGGTTTTCGAGGCCGCCGCCGTGGTGAACTGCGCCGGCGTGCATTCCGACGAGCTGAACAACATGGTCAGCGCCGTGAAATACAGCATCCAGGCGCGCCGCGGCGAATACATAATGCTCGACAGGGACGAGGCGGGGCTGTTCTCCGCCACGATGTTCCAGACGCCGTCGAAGATGGGCAAGGGCATCCTCGTGTCGCCCACCGTGGACGGCACCGTGATAGTAGGGCCCACGGCGGAGGACGTCCCGGACAAGGAAGACAAGGCCACGACCGCGGCCGGGCTGGAGAAGGCGAAGGCCGGCGCGCTCCGCACGTGCCCGCGGCTGCCGCTCAACAAGGCGATCGCGGAGTTCTCCGGCCTTCGCGCGCACGAAACCACGGTCGGCGATTTCATCCTGGGCGAAGCGCCGGACGCGCCGCGTTTCTTCAACGCAGTCGGCGTTGAGTCGCCCGGCCTCACGTCCGCCCCGGCGATCGGCGCGTGGCTGGCGGAGAAGGCCGCCGCCGCGCTCGGCGCCGCGCGCAAGGATCCGGCGGACGTGTCGTCCGACTGCGGCTGGTGGCCCAAGATGCGCGAAACGCCGCGCGCGGAGTTCGCGGAATACGTGCGCCGGAACCCGGAGTTCGGCAAGATAGTGTGCCGCTGCGAAGAGGTGACCGAAGGCGAAATCCGCGCCGCCATCCGCGCCCGCGTGGGCGCGCGCACGCTCGACGGCGTGAAGCGCCGCACCCGCTCCGGCATGGGGCGCTGCCAGGGCGGCTTCTGCACGCCGCGCATCATCGAGATCCTTTCCGACGAGCTGGGCGTGCGCGCCGACGAGTTCCTGAAGTCCCGCCGCACCGCCCCGGCCGCGCTGCGCGGCCGCCCCGCCCCGCACGAGGAGACCGACGTCCTGGTCGTCGGCGCCGGCCCCGCCGGGCTCGCCGCCGCCGAAGCCGCCAGGGAGAACGGCGCGGAGCGCGTCCTGGTCGTGGAGCGCGACTACGCCCCCGGCGGCATCCTGCAGCAGTGCATCCACAACGGTTTCGGCCTGCACCGGTTCAAGGAAGAGCTTACCGGCCCGGAATACGCCGGCCGCTACATCGACAGGATCGCGGCGCTGGGCGTCCCCGTGGCGTGCGGCGAGATCGTCACGGACATAGCGCCGCCCGGCCCCGGCGAAAAGGCGTTCCGCGTGTCTACGCTTTCCCGCAAGGGCGGGCTGCGCACGTACCGCGCCAAGGCCGTGGTGCTGGCCATGGGCTGCCGCGAGCGCCCGCGCGGCGCGCTGATGACCCCCGGCACGCGCCCGGCCGGCGTCTACACCGCCGGCACCATGCAGCGGCTCGTGAACATGGAAGGCATGACCCCGGGCAAGCGAGTGGTGATCCTCGGCTCCGGCGACATCGGGCTGATCATGGCCCGCCGCCTCACTTTCCAGGGCTCGAAGGTCCTCGCCTGCGTGGAGATAATGAAGAAAAGCTCCGGCCTTGCGCGAAACGTGGCGCAGTGCCTCGACGACTACGGAATCCCGCTCCTGCTGTCGCACACGGTCACGGACGTCGAGGGCGGCGAGCGCGTGACCGGCGTGAAGGTGGCGAAGGTGGACGACGCGATGAAGCCGGTCCCCGGCACGGAAATCCATTTCGACTGCGACACGCTCCTGCTTTCCGTGGGCCTGATTCCGGAAAACGAACTCACGAAGCGCGCCGGCGCCAGGATGGATCCGGCCACCCGCGGCCCCGCCGTCACCCCGAAGATGGAGACTTCCATCCCAGGGCTGTTCGCCGCAGGAAACGTGGTGCGCGTGTACGATCTCGTGGATTGGGTCAGCCGCGACGCGGCGATAGCCGGCAAGGAGGCGGCGATATATGCGAATGGTCTGCATTAATTGCCCGAAGGGGTGCGTTCTCGAAGCCGTCCGCGGCGCGGACGGCAAGGTGTCCGTCACGGGGCACACGTGCCCGCGCGGCGAAAAGTACGCGATAGACGAAATGACCGACCCGCGCCGGATGGTGACGGGCCTGGTGCGCGCCACGGGCCTGAAGCGCCCGCTCAGCGTCAAGACGCGCCAGGCGGTGCCGAAGGGCAAGATACAGGAAGTCCTTTCCGCGCTCGCCCGCACCGTGGTCTGCCCCCCGGTCGCGATAGGCGACACGGTGATCGCGGACGTCGCCGGCACCGGCGTGGACGTAGTGGCCACCTGCAACCTGTAGCCGGAACCGTCCGGCGCGACCGAACCGAGGAGGACTGCCCATGTTTGCGTTTCTCAAGCAGCCGGAGTACAAGCCGGCCGAGACCGGCCCAGCCGCCGACGCGAAGTACAGAAGGCTGCGCTGGCAGGTGTTCCTCGGCGCGTTCATCGGCTACGCCGGGTTCTACCTCGTGCGGAAGAACCTGTCGATGGCCATACCGTCGATGGAGCCGCTCGGCTTCCACAAGGCGGAGCTGGGTCTGGTCCTCGGCCTGAACGCGGCCGGGTATGCGTTCTCGAAATTCTTGATGGGCAGCGTGAGCGACCGCTCGGACGCGCGCGTGTTCCTGCCGCTGGGGCTTGTGCTGTCGGCGATTGCGATGTGTTTCATGATCGTGCCGGTCAAGTTCATCGGCGCGGAGCATAAGACGCTCGCGATTGCGGTGATGGGCGTATTGAACGCCCTTGTAGGGTGGTTCAACGGCATGGGCTGGCCGCCGTGCGGACGCGTGATGACGCACTGGTTCTCGCAGAACGAGCGCGGCACGATGATGAGCGTGTGGAACTGCGCGCACAACGTCGGCGGCGGACTCGTCGGCCCGATGGCGACATACGGCGCGGTCTGGTTCGGCAGCTGGCTCTACGGGGCCCACGAGGAGTTGTACTTCCTCGTCGGCACGTTCGCGTTTCCGGCGGCGACCGCGCTCTTCATCGCAGTCCTTGCGTATGTCCTCCTCCGGGACACGCCGCAGTCCTGCGGCCTCCAGTCCGTCGAGGCGTGGCGCGACGACTATCCCAAGAACTACTCCGCCAGGCAGGAGGAGACGCTTTCGACGAAGGACATCTTCTTCAAGTACGTGCTCAACAACAAGTACCTCTGGTTCATCGCCCTTTCCAACGCATTCGTCTACATGGTGCGCTACGGATGCCTCGACTGGGCGCCGACGATCCTCAAGGAGCGCGGCATCGACATCAAGAGCGCGGGCTGGGCCTATTTCGCGTACGAATACGCCGCCATCCCCGGGACGCTGCTCTGCGGCTGGGTGTCCGACAAGGTGTTCAAGGGCAAGCGCGCGATGCCGACGATTCTTTTCATGGCGCTGGTGCTGGTGTTCATCGCCCTGTACTGGGCTTTCATCGACAGCCTGACAGTCGTCGTCGTCAGCCTGATCGGCATTGGTTTCTTCATCTACGGGCCGGTGATGCTCATCGGCGTTCAGGCGCTCGACCTCGCGCCGAAGAACGCCGCCGGCACGGCGGCAGGCCTCACGGGCTTCTTCGGCTACTTCCTCGGCACGTTCATCCTGGCCAACTGGGTGATGGGCTGGGTCGCGGACAAGGCCGGCTGGGGCTGGACGTTCGGCATGCTCATCGCGGCGTGCGTCCTCTCGGTGTTCTTCATGGCGCTGACATGCAAGCAGGAGCATTCGCCGGAATGAGCGCGCGCGCGGCGATGGCCTCGGGACGCGCTGCGGCGGCGATCGCCGCCGCGCTCTGCGCAGTCTTCGTCTGCGGATGCGAAAGCCCGCGCCCGCAGTTCGACCGCCGCAACCCGCCGGTGGAAATCCTCGAAGGCGGCCGCGTGGTCTACCGCGGCCTGACGGTGCCGCTGCAGGAGCTCCCGGACCGCCTGCGCTCCGACGGCGTGGGCCGGCGCGACGAAATACCCGTCCTTCTCGGCTACGGAGTCACGCAGAACGACTTGAAGCCGCTCAGCGGCTACATGATGTCGAAGGGCTACACGCGTCTCGTGTACGTCACGCCGGAACGCGGCGTCTCGTTCGTGAAGGGCCAGAGCGTGGAGCCTGCCCAGCATATCGCGCGGCCCGGGCAGGACGGCCAGACCCCCAGAGCCCCCACGGTCCGCTACCGCCGTTCCAGATAGCCCCGCCGCGCGTCCGCGCGGCGGAAGCGCGTTGGCATGCTTTTACCGTCCGGCGCGCCAGCGCCGGTTCCGGCAATCCAAAGAGAAAGAAAACGAAAATGAAGAAAGCCATGATCCTCGCGGCGCTTTGCGCCGCCGTCCTCGCCGGCTGCGGCGAAAAATACGAGTCGTCAGGTGGTTATGCCTCCGGCAAGTCTGCAGAAACGCCTGAAACCGTCGCCAGGAAGTTCCTTGAAGCAATGGCGACAGCCGACCTTGATGCCGCCAGGAAATACATGTGCGCGGACACCGCCAAGGATTTCGATGCATCCATGGAAGAGGAAAAGAAGAAAAGGGGCGAAGTGGAGTTCACGAAGAGGCTGGAGAAAGCAAAGAAGAAAACCAAGGAGAAATCCAAGGGCGTCAAGATCGAGAAGAAGGATGTCAAGATCGACGGCGACAAGGCCACTGCGACCTTCACGGCCTCCAAAGAAGGCGATAAGAGGAAAGATGACGAGATTAAGCTTAATCTCGTGAAGGAAGACGGCGAGTGGAAGGTCGATATGTCCGCCGAGAAGAAGAAGAGTTCGGCCTACGCCGCCGGTTCACAGGGGCGCAAGCTATACCAGGGCATCCTGTCTGCCAACATGTCGCTGCAGCGCAACGGCAACAAGACGATCTGGCCGAAGACCAAGTCCAGCACGTCCGGCGGCAGTTCCAAGATATGGGACAAGGGCTACCGGAACAGCCGCGACTATTTCGCGGACTTGTTCGACGTCAAGAACGCCGGCGCCCCCGAGAAGCAGAAGAAGGAAATCATGGAAGACGTGAACGTTATCTTCGGCTGCGGCGTACCCGCTCCGGCGGATGCCGGCCGCCTTGGCCCCGAAAATATCATGTGGTGCATTGCCGGCAATCTGCAGGATTCCTATCCAGGCGTCTTGCCTGTGATCGTCTCCGCCAATGTGGACGTGTCCCGCCTTCTCGCTAGGTATGACGGAGAGGCCGACGATATCGTGCCCATCGGCCGTGCCGCCGGAATAGACAGCGGACTGGAGTTCAACGACGATTACGCCGTCTTCATACGCAAGAATGGTGCGACCGAGGTCGTTCCCGCCAAGAAACTTACCTTGAAGCGCATATACCAGGGCCAGGCGTTCGACATCTCCAACGTGTCCGGCAACCGCGAGCCGTTCTGCTACCTTACGCCGAAAGGCAAGGTCGAGTGTAGCGGTCCGAAGACCTGCTTTACGCCGAAAGGCAAGGTCGAGAGCAACGGTCCGAACGCGCCCGAAGCCGTCGCCCAGAAGTTCCTCGAAACGGCGATGACCGGCGACATAGACGCCGCAAAGAAGTACATGTCCAAGGAAACCGTCATGATGTTGGACGGTTTCGAAGAGATGGCCAAGAAGCAGGACGAGAAGAAGTACAAGGAAGAGAAGGAACAGCAAAAGAAGAAAGCCAAGGAGAAATCCAAGGGCGTCAAGATCGAGAAGAAGGATGTCAAGGTCGACGGCGACAAGGCCACTGTGACCTTCAAGCTTTCCAAGGAAGGCGAAAAGGCGGAAGAAGAGAAGATCGAGCTTGTGAAGGAAGACGGCGAGTGGAAGGTCGCCCTGAAGAAGTAAGGCGGCGCTTTCCGGCGCATGCTTGAACGAAGGCGCGGGATGCGCAGCCTAAACGGTTCTGCGCCCCGCGCCTTTCCATTTGCAGAAAAGGGAATCGGAATGAGCAACAGCGACAGCCAGCTGCGGGAACGGAAGGACGGGGTTGCTTCGCGCGCCGCGAACGGAGGCGCCCTGCCGGCCGATGCGCAGAAAAAGCCCCGGGGGCGCGATACGTCGATTGAATCGTACCGGGTCTTCTTGATGTTCATGATATGCTTCATCCATTCGGTCTCGATGGGCATCGCGCCAAATCAACGTCTGCTCGGCGGGCTTCTTTGGGCCGTCTGCGGGTTTGTGTTCATCAGCGGCTGGTTCGGAATAAATTTTTCCGCGTCCAAGCTTATGCGCCTGCTCGCGACCGCCGTCTTTTGCGGCGGGCTGGCCGCCGCAATAGGGTATTTTTCGGGTATGCCGGTAGGCAGCTGGGACGTCGTCCGTTGGACTATGCGGCGGTGGTTCGTGTGCGCGTACATGGTGCTGATGCTGCTCGCTCCCTTTCTGAATGCCGCGATAGACAGCCCCCGCGGCATGAGGAACGGCATATCGGCGGTCGTCATTCTGGCGATGTGGAATTGGCTTTCGACGTCCCGGGCCGGAATCAAGTTCGGGCCATTGACCGCCGGACTCGGGGATTATACGTTCACCATGATGGTCGTCGTATACATCGTAGCGAGATTGATCCGCAAGAGCTGCGACGGCGGCGGGGCCGTCAGGGCGTCGCTTTTCACCGTGAAGACGTCCGTGTCCGCAGTCCTGCTGCTTCTGGCGCTGCTTGTCTGCCTGCCGCACCATTTCGCCATATACAGTTCTCCGGTCGCGCTGTGCATGGCGGTGGCCGCATTCTTCCTGTTCCGGCACGTCAAGCCGGGCAAAAGGCTCGGAAGCGCCGTACTGTTCATCGCGCCGTCGATGCTTCCCGTCTACCTGATCCATACGAACGAGGTCGGTTTCTCCGCCATAAAGCAGATTGAACGGTTCTTGGACGGAAAAGGCGTTCCGGCATTCGTCTTCATTCCGGCGACCGCGCTGGCCGTATTCTCCGCATGCCTTGCCATCGACATGTTCCGGCGCGGCTTGTGCAGGCTGTCCGGCGGTTTTATCAAGCGGATTTCGTCGGTCGTCGACGATTTGTGCAACCGCATCGACATGAAGATCTGCTCGGCGCTGCGCGGCGACGGAAACGCCAAGTCGTGAAAACAAGGTAAAGGAACGGAGGACGGCATGGTAAGCAGGAGGGAATTCATCGCGGGGGCCGCTGCTGCCGCGGCCGCTGGAGTCGCCGCAGGGGCGAAGTCCGCGGGCGTGAAGCCGGCCGGCGCGCCGGAGAAGTTGATTTTGTCGGAGCCTGCGCTGCAGAACGCCGCGGAAACTTCGATGTGCGTGGCGTTCGAGACGCCCGGCGGCGCAAGCGGCTGGGTGGAGTATTCGGAGTCTCCCGGCATGTCCGGCGCCTTGCGCGCGTATTCCGGCGAAGGCCCGCTGATGGACATCGACGGCCCGGCGGCGAGGATCAGGATCCGCGGCCTCAAGCCGGACACGAAGTACTGGTACCGGATCGGCGCCGACAGGATTTCGTACAAGGGCGGGTACAAGATGAAGAACCTCGGCCCGGAGCGCGGGAAGTCCGTGTATTCGTTCTCTACGCTCGGTCCGTCCGCGCAAGGCTCGTTCTGCGTCATAAACGACACTCACGACCGCTATCCGGCGCTCGGCCCGGTGCTGTCGAAGGTGGCGGAAATCAAGCCGCGCGCGACGATATGGAACGGCGACGCCTCGAACACGTCCGAGGCCGTCGCCGATGCGATCCGGATATTTCTGCGCCCGCACCCCGGACACCTTGCGTACGCGGCCTGCACTCCGTACATGTTCATAAACGGCAACCACGACTTCCGCGGCCGCTTCAACAGGCGGCTTCACGAGGTCGTGATGTTCCGCGACCCCGCCGAAAGGAGTGGAAGATTCGCCTGCCTCGGGCGGAACTTCGCGCAGCGGCTGGGCGATATCGCTTTGATCGGCATGGATACCGGCGAGGACAAGCTCGACACCAATCCGGCGTTCGCCGGCATATTCAAGATGCGCGAATACCGCGAACTCCAGACCGAGTGGCTCGCGGAGACGATCGAGACCGCGCCCGTCAAGACGGCGCGCCACAAGGTCGTATTCTGCCACATACCGCTCTTCGACCCGCGTCCCGGCGAGAATCCGGGCGATCTGGCGCCTGCGGACACGGCGCCGGGATATGCATTGAACTACGCCGCATGGCAGAGGACGTGCGCGCGGATGTGGAGCCCGTACTTCGAAAAGGCCGGCGTGAAGCTCGTGATAGCCGCGCACCAGCACTGTTTCCGATACGATCCGCCTGCTCCCGGACGGTCCTGGGCGCAGGTGATCGGCGGCGGCTGCGACGCATCCGGGAAAGATCCAGCGTCCTATCCTACCGTCATCGAAGGCCGCAGCGAAGGCGGAAGGCTGAAGATAACCGTCCACAACGTCGTTTCCGGCCGCAAGGCGTTCGAGAAGTTTTTCTGAGGCGCGCTCCGCCGGGAACACCGTCCCGGCGACCGCCCGTCATTTGCGATGCGGCGCTTCCTTGCGGCGCATCCGTCCGGCGATTGATGAAGTCTCCGGTTGCCGCGCCGAGGGTTGCTGTAGGCGATTGCGCCTGGGCTTGCCGTCATGTCGCCGCTGCGGCGCGTCAGGGACGATGCGTCCCGCCGATCAGAAAAGGTCGGCGTGGGAGCCGGTGCGGGTGAGGGTCAGTACGAGGACGTCGTTCTCGATTCGATATAGAAGAAGCCAGCCGGGCGTGATGTGGCAATCGCGCGTTCCTTCCATGTCGCCGGTAAGAGCATGGTCGCGGTATTGAGGGGGAAGTGTTTCGCCGTTCGCCAACATCTTGAGGACAAGCCGTCCTGCCGGAGCTGCACCCGTTTCGTGACGCTTGCACGTTTCGCAGATGTATTCCACCCCGCCCCATCCACCGAAATAAGATTACGGTGCGTATGAAATCAGTCTCCAACAGATGCGTCATTCTGTCGCAGCAAGATTACGGTACGTATGAAATCTGATTCGCCCCTCGCATCGGTAGGGCGGCTTGTCCCCAAGCCGCCGCATACGGCTCCGCAACCCCGAAATAAGATTACGGTGCGTATGAAATCCATACACCCTGGAGGGAAGGACGCGCCGGCGGCTGTCGCCCTGCCGGTTTTCGGCCTGCACGGTTTGGCGGATGCGCCAGAAGAGATTTTAGGCTTGCGTTGCAGAGCGCGATTATTATAAAATTCAGTTGTTCCGGCTACTTGTCGCGGAAGCGGCGGGCGGTCCGGGCGAGAAGTTCTTTGACATAGGCGGGTGCATCCGGCCCGCCGCCGGCCTGTAGTCCTGGCAGCGAAGGAGAAATCCTGCGCTGCGGGCGAAGGGCCAAACTCCGGGAAACGCGCGTTCCGGCGGAAGCCGTCGCGTTGCGGGGAACGGAGGTTCGCGACACTGGAGCAAGGTGTCGCGGAACGTACGCAACAGCGTATTTGGGTTTTGACGAAAACCGCTAATTTTCACGATGAAACCTGATACGATTGTGCGTCCGTGCGTTAGGTCGCGCGGTGCACTTTCCGGTTCGTGTTTCATCAGGGCTCTTAGCGGTGCCTCGTCAAGACATGGGTTTTGGGGAGTGCGCCGCTTATTTCATGCCCCGGCGGCGCTCTTCCTCGCAAAAACATGGGGCGAAGGAGAGAATGGCATGCGTAGAATGAATGGTGCCGGCTTTCTGTGGAATGTCGTGTTGCTTGTTTTTGCGGCGGTGCCGATTGTTTCACTGTCGGAAGAATCGGTCACAAGGGGATACGAGCGGGCTGGCGACGCCGGATCTGGCGAAGCCAGCGGCAGGGATATATACCATTGCGACCCGCCGCCGTATGTGGCGACGTCGCCGTTCGCGCTTGCGCTTGCCCCAATGTTCGAGGCTCCAGGCGAGCGGTGGGATGTAGAGCCGCTTCGCATCAGCCTGCTTGTCGGCCGCCACAGGGCTGTGTCAGGACTTGACATCGGTGCGATTGGCAGCATGGCGGATTTCAAAATGGACGGCATCGGCGTGGCCGGGTTGTTCAACGCCGTTGGCGAGTCCAACGGTGCCATACACGTGGCCGGGATAGTGAACTTCGCCGCGTTTGACTACAGCGGTTGCCAGATATCCGGCCTTTATTCATGCACCGAAGGCTCGCATTTCGGCGCCCAGATCGGCTTCGCCAACTATTCGGGGCGCATGACGGGTGTGCAGATTGGCGTGTTCAACTACGCGGAGAATCTCTCCGGAGTGC
Source organism: uncultured bacterium (assembly GCA_902799715.1). Lineage (GTDB taxonomy): Bacteria > Verrucomicrobiota > Kiritimatiellia > RFP12 > UBA1067 > CADCBS01. The sequence goes on from CADCBS010000002.1 coordinate 15,310, forward strand.
AGATCGGCGCATTCAACTTTTGCGCAAATTCCGCGGCAAGGTTCATGCCGGTCCTAAATTTATCGTTCTGAGGAAGGAGTCTCCGATATGGGCATTTTTAGAAGAATTGCGGGTGCGCTCGCCATGGCGGCGCTCGCCGGATGCGTTTCGAGCACGGCCGGGGTATGGGTGGAAAAGGGGCGTCTCAGCATAGAAGACCCGGCGTTCGCCACTAATATTGACGTGGTCCGCGACAGATGCAGGAAGACTGCCGAGGGGTTTCTTGAGACGCAGATACTTGTGAAGAACAAAAACCGGGACGATTTCCGCTGCCAATATCGCATCGAGTGGTTCGACAAGGACAACATGGTGCAGACGCACCAGACCTCGCCTTGGACGCCGCTTCTGATGCGAGGCGGGGAACCTGTGGAAATCAGCGAGGTTTCCATACTCAAGGGTTCCGAGGACTTTAGGCTGAAAATTCGCAGGATGGATTGACCGATTGATAAACGAAGGAGATAAGATGAATGCTATAAAACTGTCTATTTTAGCCGCTGTCGCCGTGTTGTTCTCCGGTTGCCGCACAGGGGATTGTCCGCCCGGTCCAGGCCCAGGCCCAATGTCCCATGTCGCCAGGAGAATCGTAGGCGATATGGTCACCGATCCGGTATTCAAGGAATATTACAAGAAGATTGCAAAACGCGCCAAGACGCGCGGGACCGACAAGCCCACGATAACAGTTGGCGATCTTGAAGTCAACGAACGCGGATATTCGGACTACATGCTCTCACCGCTCCGCGACGATCTCCTTGTCGCGCTACGGAAGACTGGATATTTCTCGGTCAAGGATTCCGACATCAGCGAATCGGCGGACTTTGTATTAAGCGGGAAAATGGGCAAAACGCCGGACGGGAAGGTTTGGCGCGTCAAGATGTCGCTCCATGACATAGCCAGAGACAACGAAGAAGTCTGGAACAACATCGTGGAGATTGGCGAGGATTGATGAACCCGCTCTTGACTTGGAGGAGGCTGGCCGCATTCCTGTTCGCGGCGCTTTCATTCACTGGTTGCGCCAGTCAGCAGCTCGTCGCCCGCCGGATGCCGCTTTGCGCTGGTGTATCTACGGTCCCGTCTCCGGCCACGACGTCCGTGCCAGTGGCGTTCCAGTCGCCCGACGCTGGAATCGAATGCTCGGTGACGGCGCGGAATTTTCTTGGCGAGCCGATTACTGTCGGACATTTCAATGCTGGCGAGATGGTGTCCGGAGTGTTCCAGGATTTCGCTGGGAGAAATTTCGCCACACCGTCACCTGTATTGCCGCCTGCCGGAACAATGACCGTTAGAATCTGCCGCGTCACGGCAGAGGAGGCGGGAAGGGGCCGGGTGAAAGCGAATGTAGAGATTGTCGTGGAGTTGCGCATGAAGGGCTCCGTGCAGCCGGAGTATTCGAAAAACTTCTCCGGGGAGGCAACTGCGAAATGGGTTGACAAAGGTGCGGTTCCCGAGGCGTTCTACATTGCGAGAGACATTGCCGTAAGAGAGTTTCTGGCGGAATGGCGACGCGGAGACTTGATGACGGAAGTCGCGGGGTGGACTTCTCCGCGCCATGCTCCCATCATTCGTCCGCCTGAGATCAAGAAATACGATTTCAAGGTGGAAGGCAAGGATGCCTGCCGTGGTACTTGCGTGGTGGTTTGCAATGACTGGGGGACGGAGAGGACGAAGGCCTGGGCCGACAAATGGATTGATGTCACGACGCTGGAGCAATGCGAAAATAGTCTCGGAATAAAGCCCGAACGCATACGCATAGTGCATGTAGAGGAGCAGTTGGAGCCGGTATGCAAGGAATGGCGCATCCAGTTCCGGGCGGCGGCGCATTCGGACAACGACCCTCCGGAATTCAGACGGCAATCAATAGAAAAAATCGAGGATACGGGGGTGCATGGTCATATCTGGCAGGGAACATTCACGGTTGCCTGCAATGGCGCAAAGGACGCCGATGCGAAAATTTGGGCGTACGGTAGCATACGCAGTTCCTTCGGCGCAGTGCTTCGAAAGGCAGGGGTCGCTCATGCTCGCGTGCGCATGGTTTTTACCAGTGAGGAGTTCGACGGTGGAAAGAAAGAGTGGACCATCAAGGCTCGCGCGTTTGAAAGGACAGAAATGGTGTTTTCGTTCAGCAAGTCGAACAGGAGCGGATGCATAATCTTGGATCCTGACCTGATGGGGCTTGAACTTGAAAAGTCGATTGAAAGGGCAAGGGCTTTCGTGCAGTCCGAAATGGATAAGCGTGTCGGAGTGGGCGTGGAAAGTGGAACTGCGAAGGTTCGCTACGGCGACTACACGACAGAGCCAGGGAATCTCGTGGTGCTACCGTTCAACTTGGAACGGTAGCCGGGACTTCGCCGTTCCAAGGTGGGGCGGCGATTGGAAAACAAACAACAAAAAAGGCAAAACATGAAAGCGAAAATGTTTGCGGCGGCCGTCCTCGTCGCGGCAACTGCGATGACCGGATGCAGGACGTATCCAGGCGTTATTCAAGACAAAACCAAGCCAATCGAGCAGGGTCGCTACACAGTCGTGGGCGATGAAGTGTCCGCCACGGAGAAAATGGTATCGATCTTGGGGTTCCCGTTGTCCGATCTCCGCGGATCGGCCGGCCGCCGAATGTACAAAAAAGCTCTCCAGCAAGCGCCCGGCGCCGACGCGCTCGTAGAGTACACGGTCGATATGAAGTCGCTTGAACTCTACTGGCTTACGATCAACTGGTACACCCTTACGGGTACGCCTGTCAAGACGGACAAGTGAGCAGTCCCGTGTCCTGCGACCGGCGCTACGCCCGCCAGCGGTGCGTTGCGCCTGCCGCAGGCGGGCAGACGAACGCCGGACGAATCAATGAGCCAGACCTGTCCTTGCGCGGCTACGTTTCATTTAGGCTTGTATATTGCGCTTCCGGGAGGCTCTTGACGGGGTGTGGCCAAGATGAGCCGGAATGGGACGATGCAGGATTGCGCCACCAGGCTGATCGGGTGCCCGCCCGGTCTCCGGCGATGCAGTCTCAAGGGCTGTGTGAAGCTGCCTGAGCCATGAGCCAAGGGGGCGATTCGTCGATGGCGTAAGTCTTGTTGACTACAGCGGCGTATCCAGGAATCGCGAGCGCCCGGACATCAGAAACGTAGAACTGGTTTAGAGTTTATTGCAATACAATATTGGCAGAAAAGGAAAGGACCGTGAAATGACAATCTCATTTAAAGCGATGACATTCGCTTTGACAGTGGCAGGAGCCGGCGCATGTCTGGCAACGGCGGCGGATGCCGCCGCACCGCGCAGGGTGGTGCTTGTGGTCCAGAACCACGCTAAACCCGATAAAGATGTCCGAATCAATTCGCTCACCACCACGCTTACAACTGAATTGGCAGGAAGCGTTCTGCAAGTGATTAACCCGTACAACGCCATCGGGCAGGATATGAACAGAACCGATGCCGGGGAAACCTTGCCTGCTTCTTCCGCCACAGGCATAGCGAGGAAACTTGGCGCGCATGGCGTAATCACTGCCACAGTCACCGACATATTCGAATCCATTAGCCGTACACCGTCAGGCGTCGCGTACGTTACATATAAGATAACGTTTTCAATCAATCTTGCGGACGCGTGGAGCAATGCCACAATCTGCGGCGCTACCGTTGAACTCCCGCCAAGCGAGCCGCACAAATTATCTGCACACGGCGATTCAAAACGCACTGAACACATGTCCGCCCTTTTGAACAGTGCGGGGAAAAAATGCGCCGAAATCCTTTTGCAGGACCCGGAAGTGAAGAAATGGCAGCCAACGCCTCCAGCGCCCAAACTGCCGCCGGAACCGCTTTTGCGGGATGATTTGCAGCGTGCGCTTGAGACGCTTTCCGACAAGATGCTATTGAACTCCAGATTTAATGAGCGACATGCAGCAGTCGTCGAACGTCGCAGCGGGAAAAAGCCTGTCGTTGTTGTCGGCGGTATCGGGGATTTGACGCATGGAGAGTCGCCGTGCAGAAAACTTGCCAATTACCGCGATCTTGGCAGGGATTTTCTCCAGACGAGGCTCGGAAAGTCGTGCCGCCTTGACGTCAAGGACCTGGCGGCGGTTGAGGAGATGCGGCCCTTTGTCGTGAATTCGCCGAAGGACCCTCTTTCCGACAGGGCTCTTCTGGAGGCTCTGCGCAACTACGTTTCGCCCGATTTCCTCGTCGCCGGACATGTCAAGTACGACGCTGAAAACGGCCTTGGAACGTATTTCATACATCTTGGTGTATACGATTTCCTTCTCGGCGTCGTTGTATGGGAGGATACGGTTGAAGTCGTCAAGTCACTTCCGGAAGGAGGAAAACAATGAAAAGGCGCATCGTTTTTCTGTTCGCGGCGTCGCTTGCCGCCTCTGCCGTGCTAGCCGAGCCGCGCAGTGTGGCGCTCATCGTGCAGAACCATTGTTCCGGCGGAGTGGAGCCGCCTTTGTCGCAATTTGCGGACAGGCTTGCGTCAAAGCTGACCACGCCTGAACTTTCCTTGGACATCCCGGCTAATTCCATCGGCGTGTCGCAGAATGCCAAACCGGCTGGCGAGAAGATGCCGCCAGCCTCTGCAAAGGCGTTGGCGCAAAGCCTTGGGAAGGAAGGCGTGCTCATTGCGTCCGTCCAGCGGTGTACGGCTATGACGCTCTCGGATCCGGCAATCACGGCACACCGCATTTCCGTCTCGATGACCTTGACGCTTTACGATGCGGTGACGGGCGGATCCATCTGCTCCGTGTCGTTGGACAATCTGGGCAAGACTCTTGATGACGCCGACGCGAAGACAAACACCTCTTTGCTGTATGAAGAGGCGCTTCGTGAAGCCGCCGACAAGGTATCTCAGGAATTTCTCAAGGAATTTGGCCGCGCAAATTGGAGTCCTGCTTCCGTAAAGAAAGTCAGGGTCTTTTTCGGATGTAACGTTCTTGGCGCGGATGTGAAGATTGACGGTCAGTCCTACGGCACATGCCCCATGGAACTTGACGTCACCGTCGGATCCCATAACTTGAAGGTTTCGTATCCGCCCTACTACTTTGACTTTGAGAGCCTTGCGAAGTTCGAGGCCGATGGCCAGACCTACAAAGTGGTCCTGCAAGTCAACGAATTGGGCGAAGAGCAGCGGAATCGGGCGCTTGAATACGAGACGAAACTTGTCGAGCTTAATAAGTCGCAGCTTGAATTGGAGAAGATCAAGGCCGACAACTCGGTTGAATACGAGAAGAAAAAGTTGTCGCTCGAGAGGGAAAAGAAGTCGATTGAGGCGGAACGCAAGGAAAGGTGCGCGCTCTTCAAGAAACAGCTGGAGCTTGCGGATGCGATGCTCAACCGCTACGTACGTACTGGAGAGGTTGACGACTACGTACGTCGGAAAATCGCAGATGGCAAGTCCGTGTTCTGGAGCAATAGTTTCAATCGCGTTATTATAACGGACGGAACTGCCGAGAATGTCGAACTTTATGCCGATGTGGATGAAATTGTCATCGCGCAAGATCAGAATGAAAGTCTAAAACTCTACCAAAAATTCACAAAGCGTTAAGGAAAAGTTCAGGCATGGTATTTATTAGTCGCAGGGCGGTCCGCCTTTTCGCCTGGGCTTGGTTGACGCTTGTGCTGACCTTTGCCGTTGGTGGGCGCGTGCGCGCCGACGATTATGTCACGGACAAGATGCCTTCACAAGCCGCCAAGGCGTACTTCACCGCCGTTCCCAACGACATGCCCGCACGGAAAGTCGTTCGGAACCAACAACAGAAGGTCGACGAAGGTGGGGCGTACTTCACCGAAGACGGTACGATTTCGATACCGCCTCGCGGAATGGTGTCCTTCAAGATGGCCGGCAGATGCATGGATCCGCATCTCCCGGCTCCGGCGTCGGGCGAGCCGATGCAGTTCGTCGACGCGAGCAAACTGATACCGGAGAAGCTCCGCGGCATGTACGACAACCTCGTCAAGCGCATGTCTCAAGGGGATCCGAAGGTGTTGAAGAACAATCCGCAGCACCTCGTTTGGGCGATCCGCACGGCCGGCACGGACGATCCTCTCGCCAACAATCTCTCGGATTCGCAACTTGAGGTTCTGGACGAGTGTGCCGGACGGCGCGGCGCATTCATGAAGTACCATGAAAAGGCGAAAAGGCGCAATGCCCGCAAACGCAGAAAGGACCGCTCGAGGGCCGCCTGCGGAAACCGCATTTCGGTGGGTGGCATGTCCTATGACGGTGCCGATCTGCGCGGCACGAACGCCGTAAGGAGAATCGAATCGCACATCAGCACGTTGACGGAGATGGGCGAGAAGTCTAAGGAGAGAACCGCGTCCGATTTCCGCTACGGCGAAATCGAGGAAGAGTTGTACTCCGACATCGCCTGCGATGGCGGCCTGTCGTTCACGGCGCGGATTTTGAATGCGTCAAACCGCCGAAAGGAATTCCGCGCGGCGGATTTCGTCGCGCAGGTGGGGAACGGTAGCAGGAAGGGCGGGATGCGCCAGCGTGTCACGATGGGAATCCCCGACGAGTTCATGATGGTTGCCGGCGCGCTGCGCGAGGGTGTTGAGATTGACCGCGACATGACTATGGCCGAAATCGAGGGGGAGATTACGCAGCGTCTGCGCGGTCGCGCCTACAGGAGACGTGCCGCAAGGAGCGGCGAAGGCCGTACGCGCACGGAGCGCAAGACGGAACGCGCACGCCGCACGAAACGGGGCGAAGACACGACGATAACGGAAGTTACGCCTGTTCCGCCAGTCTCGCCCGTCGAGACTGTCAGTCCTGTCGTGGCGATCGTGACGAACAACGTCCCAGACAGCTTGTCCGTCCGCGTCGTTTCGTCGGAATACGACGCGGACTCGCAGCAGGGTGCTCTTTTGCTTGAAATTGAGCGCGGCTCGTTCCGAGATGCGGCGAAGTACATTCGAAAGAACTTCTTTGAACTGTTGCGCAGGAAATCCCGCGACGGGACGGCGCGGATGCCCGCAGACGCCAATCTGGAGATCGTTTCCATCTCAATAAACGAAGATGACCTTTGTGAAGTGAAATTCAAGACGAAAAGCGATGCGAGGATGAAATGACAACGAGGATGGGATTGCGTTTCGTTTTTCTTTCATTGGTTCTTTCTTGGGCAAGAAGGGACGCGATGGCGGAAGGTTCTGTGCAATACAAGCCAGGGAATGCCCGGCCCGACAACCTGCAGTACTGTCCTACCGCGCCGGCTTCTGGACAATCGATTTCTTATGCGCCTCAGGGCGCGTTAATCAAAAAGATCACCAAGGCAAAGGATAAGGCTTATAATAATGCATGGTCTGGGACGCGGGAAGACCTTGAAGCAATCGTGAATAAGGCTGAAAACGCGTATGGTAAATTTGAGGGGTCAAAGCATTTGGGGCGTAATGCCACCATGCTTGTGCCTGCGACATTGGAAGAAATGGAAAAAGAGATGGCTCTTTTCGGGAATCCTCATGGATGGGGCATTGAAGGGTCAGATAAGTTTCATCAACCTTCAGGACAAGATCGTCCCAATGTCAAATATACGACTCTCAAAGGAGATAGGAACAAGAATACGAATCAACAGAAGGGGTATGAAGTCGTTTATAACAAGGTGACCGGAAAGATTGTGACGGATGGATATATGGGAACAAAAAATTTTGAACCTTTGTATAAGTGGAACCTGAATCCGTTGAGTCATGCTCGGAAAGATATGCGGCCACACAGGAAACATTGGTTTAAAAACCAATTTGAAAAAGATGGCGACCAATACAAATATGTCGGCATTCTCTATGAACGTGATCCAAGTAATCCTGACAAATTTTACATCATTGACGGCCAAACAGGATTGCCGATGACCCCGCAACAAGTGTCGGAGATGCCTACAACATTGAGTGATATGTGGAAAAGCATGGGACTTGTTTGTGTCAAGAATGATGCAATGGATATGGCAGAGCCTGATCAATACCGTGGCGAAGGCAAGAGCGTGATCGACACTTCCGCTCTTGAAGCCTGTTATGCGAAACTGGACCGGTTGTTGGATGAATTTATAAAATCCGCCGAAAGAATCCTTGCGTCGGGCCAGGGGCGGCTTTCGAAGCACCAAATAGAAGAATTGAACGAGAGCAGAGAGGAGATTGTCAAAGTGTGCCTCGAAGCAGTCAGGGAGCTGTACACTCTTGACTGTTCCGAGGAAGAGAGGATTCGGATTGACCGAGAACTAGGGGCTTCGGTCATGAAAAAAACGCGCCGAATGCTGGATTTACTTGAGGGATTCAAAAAGAAAGGATGGTTGACCGCTTCCGACATCCCCAATATCTGGGATGCCGCAGAGGCGACTAAGGCAGCCGAAGCAGGTGCGAGGGCGCGCGAGGAGGCGCGAGCCCAAAAGAAAAAAAACAAGGGCTGTAGTAACGCTCGCCCTCCCTCCCGTTGAAACGGCCGGAATCGCCGGCGGAGAGCCGTTTGGAAAGCAAAGGATAAAGATACGGCTGTCCGTAATCGCTTGGCTGTAGTTGCCGTGGTGCTTGCGTTTGGTGCGCAGTGCGTTGCGGCGCCATTGTCGCTGAGAGTCAGCAAGAAGCAGATGCATTCCGAAGGTGGAGGCGGATTGCGTTCAAACTACAGCAGTTCGACAATCAGGAAATGGACGACGTATGAATACCAGATTTCCGCGAATGTTTCGCAAGGCGAAACCATGAATGTGGATGTCGAGACGCCTTTCATCTCGCGAGGCTGCAACGCGCCGCTGCCGGTCATGGCGCAAGGCGGATGAGTCCGCCGACGGAATCGAAATGGCGGTCGTAGGAAACGAGACGCGCGCCGGTTTCAAGCGCGGTCGCGGCGATCCAAATGTCGTTTTCCGGTATCGGCGCGCCTCTTTTCGCAAGGGCGGCCTTCACGTAGCCCCATCTTTCGGCAATGGACTGGGTCACAGGCTGGAACGAAACTTGCCCCTCCTCAAGAAAGGAGTCGAGCAATGATGCGTTCTCGCAGGGCCTGCCGCCGCGAAGGAATCCGTATGTCAGTTCGGCATATACCGCCGCCGGCACGAGGATTTCGTCGCATCCGTTCAGCAATTCAAGAAGTTTTTTGTTGCCACGCCGAAGGTTGCTGTAGGCGTTTGTGTCAAGGCACACCTTCATTTCCAGTTCTCCGGATCGATCCGTCCGCAGTCCGCGACGGCCGCCTCGAAATCGTCGAACTCCTTCTGCGACCAGCCGCCGCAGTATCGGGAGAAGTCGTTTTTCCTGCGCTTGGTTTTGCGCGGGAGAACGCCGTCGGCGAGCACCTTTAAAACCGTGGAGTTGATGCTCGCCGCGGATGTCTCGGCCATGCCCTTCAGCATGAGCGCCACGTCGTCGGGAATGTTGCGGACTGTAATCGTCTTCATGGTGCCTTCGCTTTCCGGTTTCACAATGATTGCGAAATATGACATCATTATACCATGTGCGGCAGGTTCGCGCAATCGGATACCGGCATAATGGCGCACCTGCCGAGATTGCCGTCTCCAGAGGCGATTTTGGCGGCGCCGCAACGGGGGGCATGTTCGAGACATTTGCCGGAAACGAGATAAGAAAGGCATTGTTTCCGTTTGCCGGAGCGGCCGGGCAGCGCGGAATGGTTTGCCCGGCGGGGCGCGGGCATGGAAAAGGCGCGGCCGGGGGCCGCGCCTTTTCTGCGCGAGGGCGTCAGAGTTCGACTTTTCGGTAGCGGGGGACGAGCGATTTCATGCAACACCAGCCGACTATGTACGCGATCGCGCAGTAGCCGAAGACTATGCAGTACCCGGCCGGCTTGCCCGTGTATCCGAGGAACTCCATCGGCGCCGAGACGATCTGCCCGCCCGCGTCCACGACCGCAGCCACCATGTCCTGCGCCGAGACGCCAGTCCGGCCGACGGCCCGGATGACGTCCGGAACCTGGAGGTTGGCCTTTTCTATGGCGCCGGCTATCGCGCCGACGTCGGCGCCGACAGGTATTTCCACGCCGGCTGGCACGAACGCCTTGGCGATCTGCACGGGCGCGAGCTCGGTCGCTTCGCCGCCGGCGATTGTGAACGAGCCTGCGGCGTGCGTGAAGAGCTTGCCCGCGCATTTGTTCACGAGGAAGCTGCCGCATCCGGCGGCGAACTGCGCGATGCCCGTAAGCGTGCCGATGGTTGACTTCGGGAACATGTCGCCCACGACGGAGTAGATGTTTGCGCTCCATGCCTGGTGCCCAGCGCACGCGAAGCCGATCAGGATCGCGGGCCACCATGCGGTGTACGCGCCGAGCGGCTGCGCGCCGAGCGCGAGCAGCGGGAAGCAGGCGAACAGGAACATCGCGACCATGCGTCCCTCGTAGGGGTTCATGCCGCGCTTGTCGACCATGTAAGTGGGGAGCTTGCAGAGGTAGATCGACACGAGCGTGACGATGGCGTACAGCGTGAAGATGAGCGCCATGCCCATTCCCGACGAGCTCTTGTAGCCGAACTGGTCGGAGAAGTAGCTGGGCGTCCAGAACAGGAAGAACCACCACACGCCGTCGGTGAGGAAGCGTCCCAGCACGAGCGCCCATGTCTGGCGGAGCGAGAACGCCTTGGCGTAGCTTATCTTCGGGCCGGCCGCGGCTTCGGCGGCGGCAGCCTTTGCCGCGGCGGCTTCCGCGGCGTCGTCCTGGTTTATGTAGGCCAGCTCCGCCGCGTTGACGCGCGGGTTTTCGGAGGCGTGCCTGTAGAGCCACATCCAGAATCCCATCCAGAGGAATCCGAGCGCGCCGATGAGGATGAACGCCATCTCCCAGCCGCAGTGCTTGGCTATCAGCGGAATCGAGAGTGGCGCGGCGAGCGCGCCCACGGACGATCCGGCGTTGAAGATGGACGTGGCGAAAGCGCGGTCCTTCTTGGGGAAGTATTCCGCCGTCACCTTGATCGCGGCGGGGAAGTTGCCGGCTTCGCCGAGCGCGAGCACCGCGCGGCAGGCGAGGAAGAGCCACACGGAGGTGGTGATGCCCATCATGCCGAGGAACCCGGCGGCCTTGAGCATCGACGTGCCCGTGCCGCAGGCGGCGTGGAGGCACGCGCCCAGCGACCAGATGAAGATCGCCCAGAGGTAGCCCTTCTTCGTGCCCAGCCTGTCGATGAACTTGCCGGCGAAGAGGTTGCATATCGCGTAGACGATGGAGAACACGGCGGTGATCGTGCCGTAGTCGTCGTCGGACCAGCCGAAGACGGGCGCGATGAAGTCCTTGTAGGTAAGCGAAAGGACCTGCCGGTCCAGGTAGTTCACCGTGGTGGCGAAGAACAGCAGCGAACAGATTATCCAGCGGAAGTTCGTCTTGGCGTCTTTTTGCATGGCGTGTCACACCTTGTAGTAATGTTCCCAGCCCTTGCGCGGCGCGGGGCCGGACAGGAGCATGTCTGCTTCGGCGTCGCCGACGGCCTTGCCGGCGGCGGGGTCGAACTTGAATCCGCGGCCGAGCCGCTGCGCCACCACGCCGAGGCAGAAGACCTCGCAGAGCGGCGCGCCGACGGAGAACGGGCTGCGGACCCCGGTCTCGCCCTTGGCGGCCAGCAGGAAGTTCCTGTAGTGGTCGCAGCGGGACTTTTCGAAAGCGGGGAGTTTTCCGGCGCCGCCGACGCGCCTGAGCGTCGAAGAATGCGACAGCCCCTGCCAGATCGTGCCGTCGGCCTGGTATATCTCCTTGCCGGGCTTGAGCCTGGGGTCGACAAGGCCGTCGTTGGCGGTCGACGCGGGGAAAAGCCCTTTGTTGTCGACGAAGCGGAAGCCCTTGGGCGGCTTGGGCTGGTTGTGGAGGCCCTCCCACCATTCGAGCGTGATTTCGCCGTGCTTCGCCGTCGCGGGGAAGACCATCTCCAGCGTGTCCTGCGCCGGGTAGACGTATGCGTTGTGGCCGCGCAGGTTGTAGATCTTCACTTCCGCCGGCAGGTCGCCGCAGAGGGTGAAGCGGTGGATCGTGTCGAGGATGTGCGCGCCCCAGTCGCCCATGCAGCCCATGCCGTAGTCGAACCAGCATCTCCACTCGCCGTACACGAGGTCTTTCGAGAAATCGTGGAACGGGGCGGCGCCGACCCACGTGTCCCAGTCAAGCGTCTTGGGCATGGCTCCGGCCTTGGGGTAGCCGGAGACCTTGCCCTCCCACTTGTGCCAGCGCCGCTCCATGTTCATGTGGGCGACGATCCTGGTCACGTCTTTTATGACGCCCTTTTCCGCGTACTCCCTGTACTGGCTGTAGTTGTCGCCGGAGTGGCCCTGGTTGCCGAGCTGGCACACGACTCCGTACTTCTCTTCGGCCTTGCGGAGGAGTTCGCATTCGAGGAACGAGTGCGCGAGCGGCTTTTCCACGTACACGTGCTTGCCGAGGCGCATCGCGTGCATGGCGGCGCAGAAGTGGGAATGGTCCGGGATGCCCACGAGGACGGCGTCGATCTTGTCCGCCATGGCGTCGAACATCTTGCGGAAGTCCTGGAAGCGCGGCAGCTTCGGGAAGCGCTTGAGCGCGGCGAGCGTGTGCTTCGCGCCGATGTCGGTGTCGCACAGCGCCACGACTTCGCAGACGTCATTGTTGCCGGCGAGCTTCTGGAGGTCGAACCACGCCTGGGCGCCGCAGCCTATCGCGGCGAGGCGCACCTTGCCGTTGACCGCGTATGACCGGGTGGAGAAGCAGCCGGGCAGGAGCGGGAACGCCCCGGCCGCGAGCATCGTCTTGATGAAATCCCTTCTTTGCACTTGCATGGCGGTCAGAGTTCCTTTACCTTGAGATTGCAGAAGGAGACCGTGGAATCGCCGTGGTCCTGCAGGAGGAGCCTGCCTTCGGGGACCTCGCCCCAGGGCTGTTTCGCCTTGCCGCCGGCGGCGACGCCCCAGTCCTTGTATTTGGACCTGGCGACGGCCTTGCGGAAAGCCGCGCCGCCGCGTTCGTATTCGAGCACCTTCACGCCGTTGAGCCAGTGTTCCACCTTGGCGCCCTTTGCGACGATCATGCCGCTGTTCCACTGGCCGGCGGGCTTGACGGCGGCGTTTGCGCCGTTTGCGGGGATGAGGTCGTAGAGCGCGGCGACCTGGCGGTTGCCGGCGCGGCCCTTCGAGAAGTCGGGGTGTCCCTTTTCGAGAATCTGGTATTCCTCGCAGGAGGCCTTGTTCTGGTTCTCGTCGTAGTAATACTTGACGCCGGAGTTGGCGTTTTCGGTCATGCGGAAGTCGAACTTGAATATGAAGTCGCGGTATTTCTTCACGGTGACGATGTCGCCGCCGCCGCCGAGCTTCTTGTCTTCGGCGGGGATGTCGACCCACTTGCCGTTGGCGATGCCGCTTACGGGGCGCATGGTAATCGCGCCGTCCTTCACGAACCAGCCCTTGCGCGGGAAGCGCTTGAAATCCTCCTTGACGCCGACCCATTTGCCGGCGGGCAGGTTCTCGCCGTCGAAGAGCAGCTCGAAGCCCTGGGCCTTTTCTTCGGCGGTGAGCGTGTTGGCGCCCTGCGGGACCGGGGCCATCGCGGCCTTCGGGACGATGGAATCCATCACGCCGCGGTAGTAGCCCACGGACTCGGCGAGGCCGACGAGGTTGTCGCCGAAATCGCGTTCGTACTCGATGTGGCACACGCCGGCGTAGCCTACGTCGGCGAGGGCCTGGAGGATCGCGGGGATGTCGAGTTCGCCGCGCGGGCCGGGCATGGCGAGGTTCCTCTTCGCGTCGATCTTGATGTTCTTCAGGTGGATGTCGTAGATGCGCGCGGCGTATTTCCTTATCGCGGCGGCGGGATCGTTCCCGGCGCGGCGCTGGTGGCCCACGTCGAGGCAGAATCCGATGCGGCTGTCGCGGTTTTCGATGCGCGCCCAGACGGCTTCGGCGGTCGGGTAGAGTTCCGGCATGTCCGGGCCGTGGTTGTGGATGCCGGCCTTGATGTCGAACTCCTTGACGAGCTTTTCGAGGATGTCGAGGGCCTCCTCGCTCTCGCATTTCTTCGTCTTGCCGTTCACCTTCTTGTTCGAGTAGGGAACGACGGTGACGGTCGTTATGCCGTAGGCCTTCGCGAACTCGAAGAACTTGCGGGCGTCGGGTTCGTTGTCGAAATACAGCGGGCCGGCGGCGAGGCACTGGACGCCGGCCTTCGCGCATTTTTTCCTGAACTCCGCGATCGGCGCGTCCGCGCCTTTCGTGTAGTCGCAGTGCTGGTTCTTGATGCACAGGTAGCGGCAGTCGATCTTCTTCATCGTGGCGAGAGCCTTGTCGAGGCTCTGCTTCGAGAATGTGAACCCGGCGATGCCGAGTTTGAACGGAACCGCCGCGGAAACGGCGAGCGAGGCGGCCGCGAAAGCGGCGGCGAGAAGTTTCGTCTTCATGTCATGTACCTTTCGAATTCAGTCTTTACATGCGTCCCGCGCGCGCTGGAGCGCGCGCGGGGATGCGGGCGGCCCTGCCGGGTCAGACCCTGTAGAATTCCTCCCAGCCCTTGCGCGGGGTGCCCTTGGAACCCTTGAGCAGGGCGTTCGCCTCGTCGTCGCCGGTTATCTGCTTCGTGGCGGGGTCGAACTTGATGTTGCGGTTCAGGCGCTGGGCTATGCAGCCCAGGCAGAACACCTGCGAAAGCGGTGCCGTAACCGAGAACGGCGAGCGCGTCTCTTCCCTGCCCTGGGCGGCGAGGAGGAAGTTCTTGTAGTGGTTGGAGCCGGGCTTCGGGAACTTGGGCACGTCCTTTCCGCCGCCGCAGCGGAAGATTTTCGCGGAATGCGAACCGCCGTACCATGCGGAGCCGTCGGACATGTAGAAGAACTTGCCGGGGTTGAGGCCCTTGGCGGCGTCCTTCGCGGTGGCGCCGGCGGCGGCCGGGATGTCCTTGCCCCATTCTGCGGCCTTGTAGCCCTTCGGCAGCTCGGGCTTGTTCTTCGTCCCCTCGTACCATTCGAGGTCGATCGCGGGGCGCCTGCCCTTGGCCGGGAACTTGAACGTGAGAGTGTCCTGCATCGGGAACACGAACGGGTTCCAGCCCTGCACGTCCCTGATCCGGACTTCGGACGGGAGGCCGAGGTCGAAGAAGCGGTGCATGGTGTCCATCGTGTGCGCGCCCCAGTCGCCCAGGCATCCGTTGCCGAAGTCGTACCAGCTGCGCCACTCGCCCTGCACGTAGTCCTTCGAGTACTCGTGGAACGCGGCGGTGCCGAGCCAGACGTCCCAGTCGAGGCCGTCGGGCGCCTTTTCGCCCCTGGGGAACGAAGAGACCTTGCCGTTCCACTTGTGCCAGCGGCGCTTGTTGTTCATGTGGGCGACGAGCTTCGAGAGCTTCGAGACGTCGATGACGCCGGTTTCCACGTAGTGCTTGAACTGCCAGTAGTTCTCGCCGGAGTGGCCCTGGTTGCCCATCTGGGTGGCGACCTTGTATTTCGCGGCGGCCTGCATAAGGAGCTCGCATTCCTCGAACGTGTGGGCGAGCGGCTTTTCGGAGAACACGGGAAGGCCCATGCGCATGGCGGCCATCAGCGCGGGGAAATGCGAGAAGTCGGGCGTCGCCACCATAACGGCGTCGATCTTGCCGGACATCGTTTCGAGCATTTTGCGGAAATCGGCGAACCTGGGCGCCTTGGGGTATTTCTTGAGCGCGGCGCGGCACTGCCTGCCGCCGAGGTCGGTGTCGCACAGGGCGGCGATTTCGCAAAGGCCGGTGCGCTGGAACTCGCAGATGTCGTTCCAGGCCTGGTTGCCTATGCCCACGCAGGCCAGGCGGACCTTCTGGGAGGGGGCGCCCTTCGCGAAAAGGCCGGATGGCGCGATGGCGAACGCGCCCGCGCCTGCCGCGGCCTGGATGAACGATCTTCTTGTGAATTGCATGGTGGCTTGCCTTTCGATTAAGCGTTGCGTATGCCGTGCGCGCGGGGGGCGTCAGATCAGCGAGAGATAGAGTTTTTCGATGTCCTTGACCGTGCAGTCGCGCGGGTTGCCGGGGCGGCAGGCGTCCGCGTAGGCGGATTCCGCCAGGAACTTCACGTCCTCCTTCTTCAGGACGCCCTTCAGATCCTTCGGGATGCCGACGTCGGCGGCGAGCTTCTCGACCGCGGCGATCGCGGCCTTGCGCGCCTCGGCGAGCGGCATCGCTTCCGCGCCCTTCACGCCCATCGCGGCGGCGATCTTGCGGTACTTGCCGCCGGTCTTGGCGGCGTTGAACTTCATCGCGACCGGCAGAAGGATCGCGCACGCCTTGCCGTGCGGCATGTCGTAGAGCGCGGAAAGCCCGTGCGCCATCGAGTGGTCGATGCCCAGGCCGACGTTCGAGAATCCCATGCCGGCGATGTACTGCCCGAGCGCCATGCCCTCGCGGCCGGACGGCTTGTTGGCGACGGCGTCGCGCAGAGAAAGGGAGATCAGGCGGATCGCCTCAAGATGCATCATGTCGGTCATCGGGCAGGCGGCCTTGGTGATCAGGCCCTCGATGGCGTGCGTAAGGGCGTCCATGCCCGTGAACGCTGTGAGGCTCTTCGGCATGGACGACATCATGTCGGGGTCCACGAACGCCGCGACGGGGATGTCGTGCGGATCGACGCACACGAACTTGCGCTTCTTCTCCACGTCCGTGATCACGTAGTTGATCGTGACCTCGGCGGCGGTGCCGGCGGTGGTGGGTACCGCGAAGATCGGCTTGGACGGCTTTTTGGTGGGCGCCACGCCCTCGAGCGAGCGCACGTCGGCGAATTCCGGGTTGGCGGCGATGATGCCCACGGCCTTCGCGGTGTCCATGGACGATCCGCCGCCGATGGCGATTATGCAGTCGGCCTTCGCCTTCTTGAACGCCTTCACGCCGTTCTTCACGTTCTCGATCGTCGGGTTGGGCTTGATGTCGGTGTAGACGCTGAACGGGATCTTCGCCTTTTCCAGCAGGGCGGTCACCTTGTCCGGCACGCCGGTTTTGGCCAGCACCGGGTCCGTGAACACGACCGGGCGCTTCAGGCCGCGCGCCGCGAGTTCCGCCGCAATCGCGCCGATGGCGCCGGTGCCGTGATAAGAAGTTTCGTTTAGGATTATCCTGTTCATGGTGCTTCCCTGTTTGCCGCGCCGGACGGACGGTCCGGCCGCGTCTTGCGGCCGCACTCCCGGCGCATTTTCGCCGTGAAGTTTACAGTTTTTCGCCGTCCCTGTCAAAAACGGCGCGCGGCGGCGGCGCGCCGTGGAATCTCCAAGTTCTTGTGCCTCACGGGATGATGTGATATAATTGGCTTGTTTGCCAGGTTAGGCTATGGTCGGGTGGCCATTGCGGAACTGCAGAGGCAGGGCGTGTGCACAGGCGCATTGTCCGTGAAAAAAGGGGAAAGATATGAGAAAGTTGTTGTTTGTACCAGTAACGGCGCTCATCGGCCTTGTAGCCGGATGTGCTACGCAACTCGTTGATCTCAATGGCAACCCGGTCCACGACCAGAATGGCAAACCAGTGGAAGTGTCCAGCTCGGCTCAAGAAAAAGTCACGCGGGCCGCGGCGAACCTCCGCTTGACCGTACGCACCGTCATTGACCGGACCCTTCGTAAAAGCCTTGTCAAGGCGGAAAGCGTGCAGATTCCCGACGCCCAAATCAAGACCATCGTCGGCCCTGACGCCACGGAAGAGGACTTGATTGCCTTCAGGGCTGTCGTGAGAGCGGAGAGTAAAAAATATTTGGAGGAGGTCGTCTATCCTGCGCGCGTTGCCAGCATGAAGAAGACCATTGCGGTTGCAATCGAGGGCTACCTCAAGCAGGGTAAGTTCGCGGAGGCGAGCAATTATCTGATGGGTGTTGCGAAGACCGGAATCAAGGAAATCGACGAGCCGGTGTCCGCATCGGTGGCAGAATTGAACAAGAGCAAAGTGGCTCCTGCATTAGCGAAGTCGAGGATTGAGAAGATCAGCTCGTACGTCGAGAAGAACTTGGCGGCCGGCAACTACGAGAACGTCCGCGAGGCACTCTGGCGCATCGCGGCCTCCGGCAACCCGGACGTCGACGCGCTGGTGCGCGAATACACCATTGATCAGCTTCACGTCGCCGTAAACCCTGCGGAGTGGGCCGTTATCAAAAAAGAGATTGACGCCAAGGCCGCCGAGCTCATCAAAGCGAAGAAGTTCGACGAGGCGATTGCGTGGCTGAAGGCGTACCGGCGCGTGCGCACGTACTCGCTGCGGCTTGACGAGAACCTCAAGAAAGTCGAGGCGGAGCTCGTCAAGATCGGCGTGTCCGACAAGGACATGAAGCCCATCCTCGAGGCGACCGGCAAGCTCGTCGGCGAGGCCGAGAAGATTGTTGACATGACGGACGTCACAACGAATTCAGTAACGATTACGGAGGGGAAAGAAATCGCGGGATCGTCCCCGGACCTCAAGGCGTACGAGGAGCGTCTGGAGGAGTATCGCGAGTTGCTTCTGCGCTATAACTGCACGGAGACCGCCGCGAATGGCATCGTCAAGAAGTTCGACGGCGATGTGAAACCGTTGCTGGCCCCCCTCTCGAAGCCTGCAACGAAAGAAGGCGGCAAGTCTGAAACGAAGTCGTTCCTCCTGCTGGGCACTGGCGCGCTCAACGCCCGTATCGACAAGCTGGTCGCCAAGTGGACGGCCGAAGCGAAGAACAGGAAATCCAAGCATCTCGAAGCTCTCCGCGAGGCCGCCATCAAGGCCGCCATCGACGACATGACGGCAAAGGTGAAGGAACTTGTCAATAAGGGCAAGTACGCCGAGGCGCGCGAGGTCATCTGGAAGGCGACGTCTACGGAAGACGTCGACTTGAACGCGAAGGTGCGCGTGGAAGGCGTGAAATTGATGCTGAGCCTCGTCAACCCGGCCAACTGGAAGGCGATCGAGAAGGATTTCGCCGAGAAGGTGAAAGAGGCCAAGGCCGGCTCGTCATACGACAGCGCCATCGCCTGGGTCCAGGCCTATCCCGACATCCGCACATACACGGAACTCATCGACACGAAGCTCGACACCGTGAAGGACTCGCTGGTCAAGCTTGGAATCGACGAGGCCAAGCTTGAGGCCATCGCCGCCGAGACCAAGAAGGCCACGGTTGAGGTGGAGCGCCTTGCCAGCCATGTCGACATCGTGAACAAGAAGGTTGTCGGCGGCAAGGATATTCCGCTCGGTGGCTATGAGAAGCTCCTTGCCGACTACCGGAAGGCGCTTGTCCTCAACGACTGCACCGAAGCCAATGCCGACAAGCTTGTTGAGTCCTTCAAGCGGAAAGTCCAGTCGCTTGTCGCGATCCTTTCGGGCGGTGTCGAGAAGGAGGAGATGCTGCTGGGTTCCAACGCCGTCAACGACCGTTTGGCCAAGCTCCGCGCCAAGACCGTCAATGACCTCAAGCAGATGAAATACAAGCATGTGTTTACCGACCTGATCGCGAAGGTTTCCGAGGCCGTCGCCGCCGGGCGCTACGGCGACGCGCGCAATGTCATCCGCGACGTCGACCTGGTCAAGGACGCGGACTGGGACGCGCGGATCTACACCACGCGCATCGGCTTGCTGAACAGCGTCGTGAACCCCAGCCAGTGTGCTGCGCTCTTGAAGGAGATCGACGCGAAGGCGAAAGAGCTTTTCGACGCGAAGAAGTACGAGGAGTTCGCCGAATACGCGAAGAACTACGAGTACGTCCATGACACTTACAAGCAGATCGCCGACGCCCTCGACCAGGTGAAGGCCGCCATGATCGGCTTGACGATTGCGGAAAAGGACGCCGTCATGTACATCGACGCCCTGGCCGCGCGCATCCGCGAGATGACGGAGAAGCGCACGGGCGCCTACGCCACCGAGACCGACAAGGATCTCGCCGAGCTCGAGAAGGCGCTTGCCGAGCTCGAGAAGGGTATTGTGGCGCAGTACTACAGACCCAAAGAGGTCGCGAAGTTCTGCCAGACCGTCAAAGCTGAAATCCTCGCCCTCATCACGAAGGCGCCGGATCCGATGACGACCTGGGAGCTGAACGAGGCCCTCCGCGCCCGTCTCGCTAAGTACACCGCGCAGATCAAGGATCTCATCGCGAAGCGCGATGCCGCCAATGCGGCCGAGGCTTACGCGAAACTGCTTGCCGACATCGACACGGAAGTGTCGTTCGACTCACAGATTGCCATGGCAGAGGACGCCATCGCCAAGCAGCTCGGGGGTGTCAAGTGCCCCCTCGCGAACCTGCGCATGAACGCGCTTCTCGGCGAGTACGCCCGCACGATGCGCCTGCTGAAGCTTGGCAGGAAGATCGACTCCGAACAGGCGACGGTCGCTCTGCTCGGCGGCGTCTATCTCGACCAGTCGGCCGTGGTGACGCGCGCGCTCGAACTCGGCGCCGACGCAAACGGGAGGTCCGCCCGCGACCCGCTTGGGCGCACGGGTGTGCTGATTGCGATTCAGAGCGGACACAACTCCTTCCTGAAGCAGCTGGCGGATGCAGGAGCCGCGCTCGATCCAGTCGATGCAGACGGCGACACGGCGCTGCACTACGCCGTGCATCGCGGCAATCTCTCCGTCTTGAAGGTCTTGTTGAAGAAGAATGACGTGGACAAGGTCAACAAGGACGGTGAATCCGCGCTGTTTATCGCCGTGCGCAAGAACCAGGCCGCGCTCTCCGCCGCACTCACTGCCGCGAAGGCCGATGTGACGAAGAAGAACGCAAAGGGCCAGACGCCGATGGACGTGGCGTGCCTCGCCGGTAGCCGCGACGTGCTCGACACGCTGGCGAAGGCTGGCGCGGAGTATGGTCCCGCACAACTGAAGATCGCGGCGGAGAAGGACCGTCTCGCGGTTGCCCAGTGGCTCGTTGGCATGGGCGTGGACGTGAACGCGCCCGGCGTCATGGAGGCCACAATCTCGAAGTCTGACACCCAGCGCTACCTCGTCCACGAGGGCGGCATCCTCAAGGCCTGCGAGGAGAAGGCGTGCGGCGGCGAGTCCGACGCCAGCCCTTCGGCGAAGAAGAAGGCGGCAGCCATCGTCCCTCCCCCTGTGAAGGCGGCGGAGGTGACGGGCACGATCAACTTCAAGGTGTCCGAGACGAAGTGACGCAACGGTCGCTTCTGCGTGCCGCGCCGCCGCAGCAGATGCTGCGGCGGCGTTGTTTTTTCTATCACTTGAGGACGGCGCGCCGCCGCCGATTCTGTTTGCCATGCGGGCGGATGTTGTGCTAAACTCGCGGAGTCGATTCAAAGGCTCTTCAGCGAAAAAGGGAGGAATCCATGAACAAGTTTGCTTTGTTGGCGGCCGCGGCTGCGGCCGCATCGGTTTCGGCGCTCGCGCAGATGCGCGTTTCCAGGCCTGCGGCCGGGTCCAGGTCCAAGGGCGATTCGTCCGTCAAGATGAAGATCGACCACATGCCGAAGCCCGGCGAGGCGCTCGTGACGGCGCCGGCGTACCAGGCGCAGGTGGCCGGCAACCTGCAGCCGCCGATCAACAAGCGGCCGCGCAAATGGGCGCTTTTCGAGCTCAGGTACAGCACGTCGGAGGACTGGGTGGACGAACTGACGTTCACTTGGCACGTGCTGGCCCAGGCGGAGAAGGCCGAACTGAACAAGTCGCGCAAGGCGGCGGAGCGCGAGTCCGGCGGCGCGAAGGCCACTGTCACGCCCTTTTCCTACTACACCGCCACCGTGCGCTACGTGAACATCCCGCGCGGCTCGCACATGGCGTGCGTGGGGCTTCCGCCGTCCACGGTGGAGCATTTCGGCAAGCCCGTCTGCGTGACGGTCGAGATAACCGACAAGAACGGCAAGTCGCTCGAAGTCCGCACCGAGGAGACGATGAACATCTCCAAGGCAGACCAGAACGCCAAAGGCCGCTGGTGGGAGAGCGAGACCGTGATGAACAACAGGAACCCGAACCTCAAGGTGGAGCGCCGCAACGGGCTGCTCGACCGCTCCAAGACGCCGTTCGCGCTCATAAACTCCTCGGACTACGAAAACGCCGAGTGACAATGCAGGGCTGACCACATGGCACGCCGTTTCCTCACACTGAACGTAGGCTCGTCGAAGGTCGTGCTCGCGGAGTACGTCCTTGCCGGCAAGCACAATCCGCAGCTCGTCAACTACGGGACGGGCGACATCGTACCCGTGGACAGCGACATGCTCGGCTCGATGACGGCCGCGCTCACGCCCGTGCTTCTGGGCATAATGCGCGACACCGGCATCAAGCCCGGCCCCGTGCACATCGCGCTTTCCGGGCAGATGGTCTTCCCGCGCTTCGTGAAACTCCCCCCCGTGGAGGCGTCGAAGCTGGAGCAGATGGTCCGGTACGAGGTGGAGCAGAACGTGCCTTTCCCGATGGACGAAATCGTCTGGGACAAGCAGTTCACCGGAGCGTCCGACACCGGCGAGGAGACCGCCGTGATAGTGGCGGCGAAGATCGAGCACGTTCGCGGCGTGACGGACGCCGTGGCGGCGGCCGGCCTGGAGCCCGAGATCGTGGACGTGGCGCCGATGGCCGTGGGCAACGCGTTCAGGTACAACTATCCGGAGCTGACAGGGTGCACACTGCTTCTCGACATAGGCGCGCGCACCACGAACCTCGTGCTGCTGGAAGGCGGCAAGACGTACTGCAGGTCGATTCCCGTGGCGGGCAACGCCGTCACCAAGGAGCTGGCGCAGGCATTCGGATGCTCCCAGGAGGAGGCCGAGCAGCTGAAGATCAGCCGCGGATACGTGTCGCTCGGCGGGATGGAGGAAGACCCCGACGAGATTTCCGACCGCACCGCGAAGACGATCCGCAGCGTGATGAACCGCCTGAACGCGGAAATCTCGCGTTCGGTGAACTTCTACCGCTCCCAGCAGGGCGGCAACGCCCCGGAGCGCGTGATGCTCGCCGGCGGCGGGTCGCGCATGACCTACATAGACAACTATTTCGCGGAGGTCCTGAACATCGAAGCGTTCCGCCTCGAACCGTTCAGGCGCCTGTCGCCCGGCGCGATCCCGGCCGACAGGGTGGCGGCGGACTCGGCGATTCTCGCCGAATCCGCAGGCCTGGCGCTCAGGGCGGCCGACGCCGCCGAGATGAAGATCGACCTTCTGCCGCCCGAGATAACCGACGCGCGCAGGATGAAGAAGAGCATCCCGATGTTGGCGGCGGGCGCGATCCTGTGCCTTGCGGGGCTTGGCGTGTGCATAGCGGGCAACAACAAGGCCGCTTCCGGCACCGCGAAGCAGCTGAAGGCCTACAAGTCTGTCAAGCAGCAGCAGGAGGCCGCCCAGGGCGAATACGCGGCGGTGGGCGAAGAAGTGAAGAAGGCCGCCGCAAACGAACGCGAGGTCGCGGCGCTCTTCGCTTCGCGCTCCCGCGTGCAGCGCGCCTTCGACGCCGTGCGGCACGGCATCCGCGCGGGCGAGACGAACGACGTCGGCAACGTGATGTGGATACGCTCGTGGAAGCCGTACCAGGACGGGACCGGCGCGACCGTCGAGATATGCGGCTGGAGCGACAACATGAAGCGCGCCAAGCAGGCGCTCGGCAACAAGGAGGTCCGCGAGGTCGTCCGCGACGCCATAACGGCTTCGAAGTGGATCGAGAAGGCCGAAGTGGCCGGCAAGGACCCCGTCACCGCCGTAGAAAGACCCTACGACGAAAATTCCAGGGCGCGCAAGCCGCTGCCCGTCGTGGACGTGTTCAGCGTGGACCTGAAGTTCGCGCCCGACATTCCCGAGCCGCCGAAAGCGGAGTCCGACGGAGGTGAGTCATGACAGTGCGCGGCAAGAAAATCGCCGCCGTGGCGGGCGGGGCGTTCGGTCTGGCCGTGCTCGTGTGCGGCTGGCTGGTGTTCTCCACGGGTTCCAAGGCGTCCAAGGCGGCGCGCCAGCTGAAGCGCGCAGCGGCCGAATTCGGCGCGGCGCAGGCCGCAACGCCGGTTCCCGAAAAGACAGCGGCCGCGCGCAGCGACGCGGAAGCGTGCGGGAAGCGCGCCGCCGCGCGGTTCGAAAAGATCCGCGAAATGTCGTTCAAGCGCGAGGACATGACGATAGGCGCGTTCCAGAGCACGCTGCAGGCGAAGTTCGCCGAACTTTCGGCTCTCGAGCACGGCAGCCAGGTCCCCCTCGTGAAAAACGAGCCCGGCAAGGAATTCGACTTCGGCTTCAAGACCCGGTCCTTCGGCGACGCCGACACCGTCCGGCTGCCGGCTTTGCAGAGGCAGCTGGCCGACACCGAAGCCCTCGTCAACATGCTTGCGCGCTCGCATATCGTCCAGATCGAGGAGATAGCCGTCCCGAAGGAGGATTCCGCCGGGAAGACGTCCGAGACCGAAGCCGGCGGAAAGCCGGGAGCAGGCCTTTCCAAGACGGTGTACGACGTCAAGTTCACGGCGACGCCCTCCGCGCTGACCGTGGCGATCAACATACTTACCGGCGGCCCCAACAGGTTCACGGTGATAGAAAGCCTCGATTTCGAGCCGGCGCGCGACGCGATCCAGGAACGTGTCGCCGGCCGCGCCGAGGCGATCAAGCGTTCGACGGGCCAGGATTCCCGCAGTTCCCGCCGCAGGCAGGAGCGCCAGGCCGCGGCCCAGCCGCAGGAGATAGTGCGCGAGGTCGCTTTCGATCCCAAGGAGGACGGACTGTTCAGGGTCGCGATGCGCGTCGCCTTCTACGATTACGATAGCGATGCAAAGCCCGCCGCGCCCGCCGGAGCCGACACGGAGGCCGACCAGTGAAAAACCAACTTCCAGAATTCTTCAAGAAGAACTACGCCCCGGTCGCGTTCGTCGCCGGGCTGGTGGTCTGCGGCGTATGCATAGCGTGTTCCCTCAAGTCGCTTTCGGCGAAAAGCAAGAACGTCTCCCTCAATCCCTACGGCGACTCGTCGGAGTATGCGGCGACGCCGGAGGCCGTCGTCCCGGAGCAGACGATTCTGCAGGCGCCGGCCGACGACGCGGCGAGCTATCTGCTTTCCGAGAAGCGCTTTTTCTGCAAGGCCGGCAGCACCAACGACAGCAAGCGCGCCTGCGGCAGGCCGTTCCCCGCCGCCAAGCTCGACAAGGACAAGCCGGTCTGCCCCTACTGCCGGATCCTCCAGCCCATGTCCCAGCGCGAAATCAAGCTGAACAAGGACGCCAACGGCAACGGCATCCCGGACGACTGGGAGAAGAAGTACGGCGTGAAACCCGGCGACGAGGATAAGGATCTCGACGGCGACGGCTTCACCGTGATGGAGGAGTTCAGCGCCGAGACCGATCCGTCGGCCAAGGATTCGCATCCCGACTACTTCGCCTCCCTCTCCATGTCCGGCGAGGTGAAGAAAGAGACCATGCCGATCTACTGCTCTTCCGTGAACAAGATGTCGAAGATATGGCGCTTCGACATACGCAGCTGCGCGAACAACGGCTCCTACGGGCAGGTCGCCCAAGGCGAGCCGGTGACCAGGAGCGACAAGTTCGGCAAACGCAGCCCGATCGGCTGGAGCGTGACGAACTACGTCGAAAAGATCGAGATGCGCAAGGTGGGCGGAGAGTCCGCGGTCAACGGCAAGGCGCTCGAGCGGCCGGTGGATGTTTCGACCATCGTGTTCGTGCGCGAGAAGGACGGCAAGCGGATAACCGTGCCGGTCGGTCCGCGCGGCAAGGGCTTCGAGTTCGAGAAAACCGTAAAACTGTCGTTCTCGCGGCCGCAGGGCTTCAATGGCGGCGACAAGAGCGAATTGACGGTGCGGGAAGGCGACGAGTTCACCCTGTACGCCGAAAAATTCCGCGTGGAAAAGATTGCGGACGGCTCCGTAATCGTCAAAAACCTGACCACCGGCGTCTCGAAAGAATACAAGTAGGCAGAAATGCGGGCTTGCTTCAATCGCATTAATTGGTTATCATTTCCGCAGCAAGGAGTCTAACCAGATGATGAAAATCTCCAACGGCATGGCAATGATCTGCGTGGCGGTCATTGCGACCAGTTCGCTTTTGGCGCTTCGTGCACAAGACGATTTGGACGATCTTCTCAAGGAACTTGAGGATCCCAAGGCGGCGAAGGCGCCTGCGCCGGCGGCTCCGGCTCCCGCGGCCGAAGCGCCCAAGGCCAAGCCTGCGGCGCCTGCCGCAGAAGCGCCCAAGCCGAAAGCGGAAGCGCCCGCCGCCGAAGCGCAGAAGCCGAAAGAGGCGGCTCTTGCAGCTCCTGCCGCGGAACCGGCCCCGAAGCCCGCCGCGCAACCGGCTCCCGCGCCTGCCGCTCCGGAGGGTTCGATCGACGATCTTTTGAACGAAGTCGCCAACGAGAAAGCGGAGAAGAAGGCCGCTCCGGCGGCTGCCGCCCCTGCACCCGCGCCCGCCAAGGCCGAACCCGCTCCTGAACCCGCGAAGGCCGCGCCGGCTCCTGTTGCAGCCGAACCCGAACCCGCACCGGCTCCCGCGAAGGCCAAACCCGCACCTGCCGCAGCGGCCTCCGTCAAGTCCGACGATTCGAAGTTGGACGACATCATCGATCAAATTGAAAATGATGAAAAGGGAGAAAAAAAGGCGGCATCGGAACCGAGCGTGCCCGCGAAGGCCGAACCCGCTCCTAAACCCGCGAAGGCCGCACCGGCTCCTGCGAAGGTCGAACCGGTTCCCGCGCCTGCCGCTGTAGCTCCCGTCGAGTCCGACGATTCGAAGGATGTGGACGAAATCCTCAAGAAGCTTGAAGAGGAAGAAAAGGCGGAAGCGAACCGGCGCAAAGCCGCTCCTGCGCCTGCTCCTGCAAAGGCCGAACCTGCGCCTGCGCCCGCCCCCGCTCCTGTCGCGCCTGCGCCCGCCCCCGCCAAGGCCGAACCCGCGCCTGCGAAAGCCGAACCTGCACCCGCGCCCGCAAAGGACGAACCGGAGACTGCGCCTGCCGCCGGCGCCGGACTTCCCCAGGATCCTGTTCTTCTTGAAATAGTCATGCTCGAGCGCATGCGCCGCGAGTCTCTCGAGAACCAGGCCCGCAGCGAACTCCAGGAAGCCCGTCTCGCCTTGCAGAAGAGGGATTTCCAGATCGCGTTCGACAAATTCAATCTCGCGCGCAGCCATTTCGACGACGGCCGCAAGGCCGAGTTGAAGGAGTGCCGCGATGGCATGGCCGAGGCGAAGTACGAGCTTGCGAAGATATCCAAGAACGAAGGCGACACCGAAATGGCCAAGAAGCTCGCCATCGAGGCGTCGAGGCTCGGCCACCCTGCGGCGCAGGACATGATCGAGGCGCTGAACGACAATTCCGCATACGAAGACAGCGTCGACCGCAGCGAAACGAAGCAGCGCCTCAACGAACAGGAATACAAGAGCAAGCGCGACCAGATCCGCAAATACCTCAAGAGCGCGCGCTCGCACATGGCCACCGCCGAATACGACACGGCCATGGGATACGTCGAAGCCGTCCTGTCGTCCGACCCCTACAACACCGAAGCGGTGTTTCTGCGCGAGCAGATCGCCCTGCGCAAGACTGCGGTGCGGAAGCTCGAAGCGGAAGCGAACCGCGTTGAAATGATGTCCCAGATCGACAAGGCGAAGCGTCTTACGTACGCCGTGGACGCCCCGGGCGTCAAGTCCGACACCGGCACCACCACGAAGCGCGCCGTCAACGCCGATTCGTCCCGCTCCGAGGAGGAGGAGATCGAGAAGCGCATGAAGGAGATAATCCTTCCGAACGTCGCCTTCAAGCCTCCGGCCACGGTTAGCGACGCCGTGGACCAGTTCCGCCAGGCTTCCCGCGACTACGACCGCCAGGACAAGCCCGCCGAAGAGCGCGGCATCAACTTCATCCTGCAGCTCGGCAAGGTCCTCACCGGCTCCGGCAACGCCGCAGCCGCCGCGGCCGCTCCGGCCGACGACTTCGCCGCCCCGGCCGCCCCGGCGGCGGAGGCCCAGCAGGACATACCGCAGATTCCCAACCTCACCGCCTCGAACATCTCCCTCTGGGACGCCCTCAAGCTCGTCTGCGAAGTCACCGGGTTCAAGTTCAAGGTCAGCGGCTCCATCGTGAAGGTGATGCCGAAGGACTATGTCGATTCCGAGCTCATCACGCGCTCCTACAACGTGATGGACAACTTCCTGGACCGCGTCCGCGAAGCCGGCGAGGACATCAAGAGCATGGGCAGCGGCAACAAGAGCGGCTTCGACGGCGGCAACGACAACGGCGGCAACGACAACTCCAACGTGACGGACGCCCGCGCGTTCTTCGCCGGAATGGGCGTGGAGTTCCCGCCCCGCTCGTCCATACACTACATCAAGGCGCTCGGCAAGCTGCGCGTCACGAACACCGCCGAGAACCTGGCCGTGCTCGAACAGGCGCTCAACGACTTGAACGTCACCCCGATGCTGATCGAGATCGAGACGCGCTTCGTGGAAGTCGCCCAGGAGGACTTGAACTCCCTCGGCTTCGAGTGGCTGCTGAATTCCGACTACTCGCTCCACGTCGGCAAGAAGATCGCCCGCGCGCTCAACCTGAAGGAAGGCAACTGGATCACCACGACGTCCGGCACCACGACGTCCACCACCACCGGCGACGGCACGTCCGGTCTGGCGTCCACCGGCACCACCACTTCCGGAACGACCACGGGCGGCGCGTCCGACACCGGCACGGCCGTCACGTCCTACGGCGTCTGGCAGCGCAAGGCCGGCACCCGCCGCTATGCAGGCATAAGCGGCAATGCCGACGGCACGTACACCACAGGGCACCGCTTCCTCACCGACCTCGACAACCCGATCAGCGGCTCGGGCAACTACACGAACGACAAGTTCATGCGCCTCAACGCGTTCCTCGGCAGCGCCGACCTTTCGCTGATCCTCCACATGCTCAGCCAGCGGTCCGACACCGACCTCCTGTCCGCCCCGAAGGTCACCACGAAGTCCGGCCAGCAGGCCGTCATCAAGGTGGTCACCGAATACATCTATCCTACCGACTACGACGTCACGATCCAGGGTTCCGGCGGTTCCTACTCCAACGGCAAGATCCTCGCCATGGTGGAGCCGCAGAACTTCACGATGCGCGAAGTCGGCGTGATCCTCGACGTAACGCCTGAAGTGACGGCCGAAGGCCAGATGATCAATCTCGCGCTGAAGCCCGAGGTCATATCCGAACCCGAATGGCACAACTACGGCATGAAGATACCGATCGACAACTCCAACTCCAGCATCATCCCCGGATACAACGGCATCAACAACCTCCTGGACGGCGCGGCCAACCAGCTCGCCGCCTTGAGCCAGAACAACGCCAACCAGGAGCAGGAGTACTACGACGCGCCGATGGAGCAGCCGTTCTTCAAGCGCCGCGCGATCGAAACGAACCTTTCCGTCTACAACGGCGCCACGGTCGTGATGGGCGGCCTGATCACCGAAGAACGCAAGACGATGGACGACAAGATCCCGTTCCTCGGCGACATCCCCTACCTCGGCAGGCTCTTCCGCAGCAGGAGCGAATGGTCGTCCAAGCGCAACCTGCTGGTGTTCGTGACGGCGCGTCTCGTGGATCCCCGCGGCCGCGAAATCACGATGGGCACCGGCGACCGCGAAGAGGACGCCAAGGACGCCGGCAACGTGACGCCCGCTCCGGCGGCGGCCGCCGCCCCTTGACAGGGGCGGGAAGGGTCGCTTGCAGGAGCCGCTACGGCTTTGCGCAATGAGGACCGTGGTCACTGGCGGCATCGCCTGCGGAAAGAGCCTGTTCGCCGAACATCTGCGCCGCAACGGCGTGGACACGCTTGACGCGGACGACATCGTGCGTTCGCTGGAATCCCCCGGCGGCGCGGCGGTCGAGGAAATAGCCGCGGCCTTCGGCCGCAGGATGCTGCTCCCGGACGGCTCGGTGGACCGCGCGGCGCTCGCTGCGGAGGTGTTCGGCCCCGGGCGCGAGGAATCGCGCCGCAGGCTTGAGGGGATAATCCACCCGAAAACGAGAAAATCGCTCTTGGAGTGGCTTGACGCGCGCCCGCGGCCGGGACCGCGCGCGGCGGTGGTTCCGTTGCTGTTCGAAACGGGATGGGACCGGGATTTCGATTTCATCGTCTGCGTTTCCGCCGACAGGCGGACGCAGCTGAGACGGATGGTTGAGCTTCGCGGCATGCGGCCGGAAGACGCGGAAGCGCGTCTGGCGGCGCAAATGCCGTGCGAGGAAAAGGAGAAAAGATCGTCGGCGGTCGTGAGGAATTGCGGCTCCGCCGGCGAACTCGCGCGCAAGGCGCGCGAAATCGCGCAGGCTATAGCGCGGGCAATGGAAGAAGAAAGAACATAATGGCAGACGAGAAGAATTGGGCCGACGACTGGCAGTTCGTCGACCTTGCGGCGGGCGACGCCGTTACGGGCGGCCAGCAGAAACCGAGACCGCCGCAGCCCCAGCAGATGCGGCAGCGCGGACCCCAGCAGCAGCGTGCGAACATGCGCCCGCAGCGGCCGCAGGGCATGCGCCCCCAGCGGCCGGCCGACGCGCAGCCGCGCCAGCAGCAGAACGCCCAGCAGCCGGTGAACGTCCCGCGAAACCCGGACCTGCCGGAACTGAAACTCGCGGACTTGCAGCAGACCGACAACTCCGCCCTCGCGGAGATGCTCCCCGAGCTCCAGGCCGAAGAGCTTTCCGGAATGCGCAGGCACGAGCTGATCTGCGAGGTCGTGCGCTCATACCTCCGCCGCGGCGGCGCCGTGTCCACGTCCGGCGTGCTGGAGACGATGAAGGACGGCAACGGCTTCCTGCGCGCGGCCAAGACGAACTTCATCGCCTGTCCCGAAGACGTCTTCGTGGCGCAGCAGCAGATCCGCCGCCACGGCCTGCGCTCCGGCGACATCGTGGAAGGCCCCGTGCGCGACCCCCGCAACCGCGACCGCTTCTTCGCCCTCGGCAACGTGGACAAGGTCAACGGCAAGCCGCCGTCCGAGGCGGCGCGCGTGGTGCATTTCGAAAACCTCACGCCGCTGTTCCCCAACCGCCGCATAATACTCGAGACCGTGCCGCGCGAGCTTTCGACGCGCGTCATAGACATCTTCACGCCCATCGGCTTCGGCCAGCGCGGGCTGATCGTGGCCCCGCCCCGCACGGGCAAGACGGTCTTGATGCAGAAGATGGCGAACGCCATCACCGAAAACCACCCCGACGCGATGCTCATAATCCTCCTCGTGGACGAGCGTCCCGAGGAAGTGACCGAAATGCAGCGCAACACTAAGGCGCTCGTCCTTTCCTCGACTTTCGACGAGGCCCCCGAGCACCACGTCCAGGTCGCCGAGATGGTCATCGAAATGGCGAAGCGCCAGGTCGAGAACGGCCGCGACGTGGTGATTCTCCTCGATTCCATAACCCGCCTCGCGCGCGCGTACAACACCGTGCAGCCGCATTCCGGCAAAATCCTCACCGGCGGCGTCGACGCGCAGGCCCTGCACCGGCCGAAGCGCTTTTTCGGCGCGGCGCGCAACATCGAGAACGGCGGATCGCTCACGATCATCGCCACCGCGCTCATCGACACCGGCTCGCGGATGGACGAGGTCATCTTCGAGGAGTTCAAGGGTACGGGCAACATGGAAATCAACCTCGACCGTTCCCTCGCCGACAAGCGCATATTCCCCGCCATCGACATCGACAAGTCCGGCACGCGCCGCGAGGACCTGCTTCTCGATCCGCGCGAGAAGGAGAAGACCTGGGTCCTCCGCCGCGCGCTGTCCGCCGTCGGCCCCGAAAAGGCCATGGAGACCGTCCTTTCCGGGCTCAAGAAGTGCGGCTCGAACCCAGAATTCTTGCTTTCGCTTTCCGCGAAAGAGTGACCGGCCGGAGGCGATGGAATGGATACGCCAGCAAGATTCCTCCTGCCGACGCTCGCGGCGGCGCTCGCCCTTGCGGCGGGCGCCGTCCCTCCGCAGACCGCCCGGCTTCAGCAGAAATTCCCGGCCCACGGGCTCGCCGCGAACGTTCTGGCGAACGCCGCGCAGGACGTCCCGAAACTGCCTTCGTCCAGCAAGTGGGTCGCCTCCGGCGGACCGGAGGACAAGACGGAGATAGTCACCTTCGATCCCGTAGAGGTATGGGTGGACGCCTCGCGCATCGGGTGCTGGCGCGACAGGCAGGGCAACACGCTTGTCCTGGCCGAAGCGACATGCCCTGCGCCTTTGGACGCCGGCGACGAACGTTTCCGCGGCGGCGCCCCGCTTGACGCGATCATGAAGGCGATGGACGCTTTCCGGTCCGGATGGAACCCGGAAGACGCCGATCTGGCGCGCTGGGCGTCTGCGTTCTCCGGCCGCGAATTCAAGGCGTCTTCTTTCACCGCCGTCGAACATCCACCGGCCCGTCTCGCCGTCATGAAGGTGTGCGAAACTTCTTCCGGCGCGTCGTGCTTCTTCAAGTTCAAAAGCCGCGAACCGGAAAGCTGGTACTGGATAGATTTCACGGCCTCGCGCGGCCTCGCGCCAGGCGATGCCCTGCGGCTCGTGAAAAACATCGCCGGCGGAGCGTCGCGCATCCGCAAGACCGCGTCCGGCGCGCCCGGTCCGTCCGGCGCGTCCGGCGGCGCCGCGTCCCAGGCCGACGTCCGGCGCGAATCGGCGCGCCGCTCGATTTCGGGGATGCGCGGATGGTGGAGCGACGAAACGCCCGACTACATATTCCTCTCCAACATGCCCTCCGGCGCCGGACGCTCCCTGCTGCAGAAGGTGAAGCGCCAGATGACCCCGCTCCGCAAGGCGTACGCAAGATACGTTCCGCCTTCGCACGGCGTCGGCACCTGCGTAGTCCGCATTTTCGCCTCGCTGCCGGAATACCGCGAATACGTGAAGGACGAGTCCGGAATCCCCGGCAGCTCGTCGGGGCTGTGGTCGCCCGCGCGCGAGGAGCTTCTCGTGGCCGGCGACGGCAAGAACACGGAAGACGCGCTCAAGACTTTCCGCCACGAGGGCTTCCACCAGTATCTCCACTACGCCACCGCCTGCGGAAACCACGCCATGTGGTTCAACGAAGGCCACGCCTGCCTTTTCGAGACCGCCGAACCCGGCGGCTCCGACATGCGCGTGGGCGAAGGGCGCCCCGGCAAGCCTGACAAGAACGGCCGGTACGTCCCCACCCGCGCCCAGTGCGTGGAATCGAATCCCGAAGCCGTAGCCAGGTCGCTGCCGTCCGTCATCATGAAGTCCAACAGCGAGTTCTATTCGGGCGACGTCAACCGGAACTACGTGGCCGCGTGGGCGCTGTGCTACTTCCTCCACAAGGCGCCGCTCGTCGCGCCCCGCGACTTCGGCTGCTACGCCGCGGTCCTCCCGGCATACCTCGAAGCGATGCGCTCCGGCTCCGGCTCCGACGCCGCCACCGCCGCGGCCTTCGACAAGGTAAAGGGCCGCGACCTTCCGGCCGACTTCCTGCTGTTCTGGCGCAAGTACCGCAGCCGCGCGAAGAACGCCGAACCGAAGCCGGCGCCGGCGGCAAGGTCCGCGACGCAGACGAAATGACCATTCTCGGAATAGAGACCTCCTGCGACGAAACAGCCGCGGCCGTCGTCCGCGATGGCCGCGAAACGCTTTCGAACGTCGTTTTTTCGCAGATCCCGCTGCACCGCCCGTGGGGCGGCGTGGTGCCGGAAATCGCCGGCCGCTCGCATGTCGAGAAGATCGGCGGCGTGATCGAAGAGGCCGTCCGCGCCTCCGGCGCGGGCTGGGGCGGCATAGACGCCGTGGCGGTCACCTGCGGCCCCGGCCTCGCGGCGTCCCTCCTCGTCGGCGTGAGCGCGGCCAAGGGGGTCGCGCTCGCGCTCGACAGGCCCCTCTACGGAATCAACCACGTGGAAGCCCACCTGCACACGCCGTTCCTCTCCCCCGGCGCGCCCGACCCCGCCGCGTGCGGCCCGATGCTCGGGCTCGCCGTGTCCGGCGGGCACACGGCGCTCGTGGACATGCCGCGCTACGGCGAATACCGCGTGATCGGCCAGACGCTCGACGACGCCTGCGGCGAGGCGTTCGACAAGGCCGCCAAGCTTCTCGGGCTCGGCTATCCCGGCGGCCCCGAAATAGACAGGATTTCGCGCGAGGCCGCGCGGCGCGACGCCGTGCGCTTCCCCCTCGGCGTTCCGCGCCCCGGCACTTCCGCGCTCGGCGGGCTGGACGCTTCGCTCTGCGTCTCGTTCTCCGGCCTGAAGACTTCGCTCCTCTACAAGGTGCGCGCCGAACCTCCGCGCGACAGGGCCGAGACCGCTGAAATCGCCGCGTCCTACCAGGAAGCCGTGGTGCGCGCGATCGCCGGCCGCACCGCGCGCGCGCTGGAGCGCCGCAGGTATTCGGCGCTCGTCGCCGGCGGCGGCGTCTCGCTGAATTCCAGGCTGCGCGCCCGGCTGGCCGAAGTCGCCTCCGCCGCCGGCGTCCCGCTCCTCCTCGCGAAGCCGGAATACTGCGGCGACAACGCCGCCATGATCGCCGGGCTCGCCTTCATGCGGCATTCCGTGCCGCCGTCCGCCTCGCTCGCGATGGACGCCATGCCTTCCCTCCGCCCGGGCGAAAATCCGCTGGGGTAGGGGCTTTCCCGGAATCCGCCTTCAAGGAGACTGTATGCAGACGGCTTACGCCAGGCGCGGGACGGAAATCCTCAGGTTCGCACTCATCGTTTTCGCGTGCGCCGTGATGGCGCTCGACTACAGGACGTTCGTAGAATGGGGCGGACTCCTCCCCGCGGGCGCAACCGGCCTTTCGATGCTCATACAGCGCATCCTGCAGGCCGCCTGCGACAGCTCGGGCGTCGGCGTGACCGTCCCGTTCTCGCCGATAAACATCGCGCTGAACGCCGTCCCCGTGTGGATAGGCTTCAAGTACGTCGGGCGCAAGTTCACGTTCCTTTCGGTCTGCGTGATCGTGCTTACCGGCGTGTTCGCCGACTTCATGCCGGTCGACGCGCTGACGTCCCTGCTTTCGGAAGCCGAAGTCGCCCGGCTCAAGGACGACCCGTTCCTCGCCAGCGTGTTCGGCGGCATAATCTTCGGCTTCGGAATGTCGCTGTGCCTGCGCGCCGACGCCACCACCGGCGGCACCGATTTCATCGCCATATACCTGTCTGAGAAAAAAGGGCGCGAAACCTGGAACCTGATTTTCGCCGTCAATGCCGTCATCCTGCTATGCGGCGGCTTCTCCTTCGGCTGGAAGGGCGTGCTGTATTCGATAGTGTTCCAGTTCGTCACCCTCCAGGTCGTGCACCTGATGTACAAGACGTACCAGTACCAGACGCTCCTGATAGTCACCACCCGCCCGCAGCGCATCTGCGAGGCGATCTACAGGATAAGCCACCACGGCGCCACCGTGATCCCCGCGCACGGCGGCTTCACCGAGCAGAACCGCTCCATCGTGTTCTCCGTCGTCGCGGCCGACGACACCCCGCGCGTCTACGCGCTCTGCAAGTCGCAGGATCCCCAGGCTTTCATAAACACGATCAGCACGTCCCGCGTGATAGGCCGCTTCTACATGCGGCCGCGCGAGTAGCTGCGGACAGGAGGATGCGATGGAAACGGGAAGACGCGGATTTCTGAAAGGCACGGCTGCGATGGGGCTGGTCTCCCTGTGCGGCGGCATACGGGCGGACATGGCGGCCCATCCGTCCGCCGGCCGCACGCTCCCCCCGTGGAAACCCGGGACTTTCCGCATCGCGACGCTCTACACGGGACGGTCCGAGGCCACGTTCCTCACCTTCCCGGACGGAACGTCCGCGCTGATCGACTGCGGCGACTACCCCGCGGCGGGCGTGCCTGCCATGCCGGACCCAGCCGTGCGGCCGGGCGAATCGGTGGCGCGATGGATTCTCGCGGACAATCCGCGCGGGAAGGAAGTCGACTATTTCATCCTCACCCACTACCACAGCGACCACTGCGGCAACGGGAAATTCTCCGCCGGGCGCTCCAGGCGCGGCGGTTGCGCCCTCAGCGGAATCGGGCAGGCGATGGAGATGCTCGATTTCGGCACGATGATCGACCGTTCGTGGCCGCGGATGGAAGACCCTGCGCCTTCTACCGACGGCTTCACCGAAGGTTCCGCCGCGCACATGCGCAAGATCTACGCGGAGGCCCTGAAGCGCGGAACGAAGGTCGAGCGATTCCGCCTGGAGAAAGGGTCGGACCAGATACGGCTCCTGCACGGCGGATGGAAAGGCTTTTCCTTCGCGCCGCTCTGCGCGCGCGGCTGCGTGCTGAAGCGCGACGGCTCGATTCTCGACCTCGGCGCGGCCGCAGGCGTTCCGCGGCGCCGGTTCTCCGAGAACGCGCTTTCGCTCGCGATGGCGTTTTCGTCCGGCGGCTTCCGCTACTACAACGGCGGCGACTTCTCGTGGCGCGTGAAAAGGCCGGACGGCGGGCATGTCG
This sequence comes from uncultured bacterium, assembly GCA_902799715.1. Lineage (GTDB taxonomy): Bacteria > Verrucomicrobiota > Kiritimatiellia > RFP12 > UBA1067 > CADCBS01. The sequence goes on from CADCBS010000002.1 coordinate 51,529, forward strand.
AGCTCGAGGACTTCCTCGCGCCGGAATGTCCGCAGGTCGACGTCGCCAAGGCGAACCACCATGGCCACCACAGCATGCCGGACGCGCTTGTGGAGGCGATGCGCCCCCGTGTGGTCGTGGCCGGCGTGTGGCACGTGGCGCACATGAACCGTCCCACGATGCGCCGCCTCGCGAAGCCGGGCCGGCCGTGCCTGTACGCGCCGGGGATGTTCCCCGGAAAGCGCCGCAGGGAAGACGCCGCCGAGCCGTGGCTGAAAGACTTCGCGTCCGGGTCGTTCTCCGGCGCGCATTCCGTGATAGACGTCGCGCCGGACGGCGCGAGCTACCGCCTGGCGATGGTGTCGGCCGCGGACGGTTCCCGCCGCATCCTCGGCGCGTACGATTTCAAGACGCAGCCCAAGCCCCCCTTCGCCTGAGCCGCCTCCCGCGGCCGCCGCGCCCGGCGGTTTTACCCGGACAAGTCGCTGTAACGACAACAAGGGCGGCTACAATGGCCAGCACGCGAAAGTCGGCTCGTATCTGCCGAACGCCACGCGGGGCTTCTACAGCGAATACAGGGACTTGATCAGGTACATGCCGTGGCGCACGGAAAGGATGTAGCAGCATGTCGCCGTATAGCGGTAGACGATCCGATAGTCCTTGTAAAGGAGTTCGCGGATGCTGGTGCGTCCGATTTCGGGGACGATGCGGCCGGATCGTGGGAAGTCAGCGAGCTGAAGGGACGTGTCGATGATGCCGTCTTCGAACTTGTAGGCGGTGAGAGGGTCTTGCGAAACACCGAGGATGTAGGCCTTGCACTGGCGAAGGCGTAGTTCACCCCGTGGCGTCCATTCGACATTCACGGCAGGCTCCTCGCGGCGCGGGAGGCATTACGTTCAGCATGGAGGCGGGCACGGAGTTCCTCGGCGGGGAATGTTTCCCCACGCTCGATCTCCTCTTCGGCTGCGCGCACGTCGTCCATGATCGCAATCGTCTCGCGCATCTTCTGGAAGTCGGCGACATCGACGAAGAACGAGGCCGCGCGTCCGTTTTGCGTGACGAGAATTGGGCGATGCGTCCGGCGCGTCTTCAAGATGCAGTCGGCGATTGTGCCGCGAAACTCCGAAAGCGGCATCACGTCTTCGGTGAAATCGAAGTCGGCAAGGGTTTTTTCACGTGTGGGCATGTCTGGCTCCTCCCTTTTGGAAACGCACGTATTGTACAAAATTCTGTATGTGGCGTCAAGGGACACCCTTATCCCGGGAAATCCGGGATAAATTATCCCTGATGTCTGTCAGAGCCCTATAAAATAGGGATGAAACAAATTTCTGCGACAGTAAAAAAGGCG
>CADCBS010000003.1 GCA_902799715.1 uncultured bacterium
GCGCTTCCGCGCGCGCATGGCGGCCATGGCGGCGGCTGGGCCGCGAAGCTCCGGGGCGTCCGGCCGGGCGGCCTCAAGGGAGGCGAGGAGCGGCGCGAGCGTCTTGAAGTCGCGTTCGCGGGCGGCGCGGGCGGCGCGCGCCGCGTCGCGCTCGAAGATCAGGTCTGGGATGGCGGCCAGGTCCTTCGCGAAGGCGCCGTCGCCGCCCCTGGCGAGGGCGTTCAGGCGGAGGATCATCTCGCGTGCGCGCTCGTAGTTCTTGGAGCGCAGCTCGTCCGGGATCCGCGCCGCGAGGTCTTCGCAGGCGCGCGCGTTGGCGGCGGCGGCGTGCACGGCTTCCGCGATGGCGCGGGCGGTCTTGCGCCCGTTCGGCCCGATGGCCACGAAGCCGCGGGCGCGGGCGGCCTCGGCCGGGACGTCCGCCCAGCGCTTTTCGTCCATGGCCCGTTTGATGCGGCGTTCGGCGGCGGCGGCGGACTCGTAGGCTCGGGCGTCGGCGCCGCAGTTCTGGCAGTAGCGCATTCCGTAGAACGTGGGCTCGCCGCATTCGGGGCATTCGGCCGAACCGTCCCACCCGCACGAAGTGCAGAAGCGCAGCGTGGCGGGGTTAAGGGCGTCGCACCACTTGCAGCGCCACGTGGCGCGCTGGGCGGGCGCGTCGTCGCGCGCGTCGTCGCCGCCCTCGGTCTTGCCGGCGATGGCGGACAGCGCCTCGGCGAAAGCCTTGGCGGAGGGGCAGCGTTTTTCGCGGTCGAGCGCGAGGGCGGACACGAGGGCGGCGCGGACCTCCTCCGGCACGTCCTGTTCGCGGAAGTATCTCGGGTTGCGTCCCGTGAGCGTGAAATACAGAAGCCCGCCCAGGCCGTACACGTCGGCGCGCTCGTCGACGTTCCCGGCGCCGGACTCCTGCTCCGGCGCGGCGTAGCCGAGGGAAAGCATCTTTTCGCCGGGCAGCGTGAGCGCGAGCGAGGAAGAGTCGAGCACGTGCGCCAGGCCGAAGTCGGCGAGCTTCGGCTCGCCCGTGGCGTCGATCAGCACGTTGGCGGGCTTGAGGTCGCGGTGGATCACGCCCGTGGAGTGGGCGTACGCGGCGGCGCGTGCGATCTTGGACACGAGCGCGGCGGCTTCGGGCGGCTCCAGCGGGCCGTGGCGCTTCACGAGGTCTTCGAGTGAGAAGGGCGGGTTCGGGCTGTCGGCGTCCTGGCCCGGGCTGGGGAACGGGCCGGCCACGTATTCCATCACGATGTACGGCCCGGCGGCGTCCTCGCCCAGGGCGTACACGTGGACGATGTGGATGTGGTTCAGCGCGGCCATGGCGTGGGCCTCGCGCAGGAAGCGGCGGCGCAGCATGGCGTCGTTGCGCGAAGAGTCGTTCAGCCGTTTGATGGCCACGAACCGGCCCAGCCTGCGGTCGCGCGCGAGGTACACTTCGCCCATGCCGCCCTTCCCTATGCGGGAGACCGGGGTGTACGCGTCGGCGAGGTCGCCGGCGAACGCAGACGCGGAAGGGTCGGCGGCGAGGGGAGTCCTGTCCTCGTCGGCCGGCTCTATGCGTATGCGCGGTATCGAGTCCGAGGCCATGGCGCAAGTATACCATACCGCGGCCGCCGGGGGCAGGAAAAATCCCCTGCGAAAAGATTTTTAGGCAAGTGACAATGCGGCCGTTTTTTGGTAGAATCTTCCGCTGTTCCGGGCGCAAGAGGCGTCCGGCGCGGGCGTGTACAACAAAAATCCTAAAAAAAGGACTGAAAGATGGAACTCGGAAGGCGTGATTTTCTGGCGGTTTCGGTGATGGCCGGCGCGGCCGCCGCGACGGCGAACAGGAGCGTCATGGCTGCGGCCGGCGGCGGCATGGCTGCGTTCGCGGCGCCGGCGATACGCGAACTGCGCGTGGCGTTCGTGGGCCTCGGGATGCGCGGGCCCGGCGCGGTGCACCGCATGGCCAAGCTCCCCGGGGTGAAAATCACCCATCTCTGCGACTTCTTCAAGGACCGCGCCGAAAAGCAGAACGCGTGGCTGAAGAAGAACGGCAAGCCCGGCGCGAAGCTGCACTGGGGCAAGGAAGGCTGGAAGGAGATGCTCGACGCGGACGACATCGACCTCGTGTACAACGCCACCCCCTGGGACCTGCACACTCCCATAGCCGTCGCCGCGATGCAGCACGGCAAGCACGTGGCCGTCGAGGTTCCCGCGGCCCTCACGATCGAGGACTGCTGGCGGCTCGTCAAGACGAGCGAGGCAACCAGCCGCCACTGCATGATGCTCGAGAACTGCTGCTACGGCGAGGTCGAGATGATCGCCCTCAAGATGGCGCGCGAAGGGATGTTCGGCGAGATCGTCCACGGCGAAGGCGCTTACATACACGACCTGCGCAGCCTGAACTACGCCGACCTGAACCAGGGCGGCTACTACGACCACTGGCGCCTGCGCCACGACATGGTGCACACCGGCAACCCCTACCCCACCCACGGCCTCGGCCCGATCTGCCAGGCGATGAACATCAACCGCGGCGACGTGATGGAATACCTCGTGTCCGTCAGCTCCCGCCAGGCCGGCATGTCCGAATACGCCAACGCCCGCTTCCCCAAGACCTGGAAGGCCGACAGCAAGCCAGAGCTGGGCGACATGAACACCACGGTGATCGGGACGGCGCTCGGCCGCACGATCATGATCCAGCACGACGTGACCTCCCCCCGCCCGTACAGCCGCATCAACCTGATCAGCGGCACGCGCGGCATCCTGGCCGACTACCCGTTCCGCGTGGCGCTGGACCCCAACCACCGCGGCGCCCACGGATGGATGGGGCAGAAGGAGCTGGACAAGCTCGCGGCCGACATGCGCCACCCGCTGTGGAAGACCGCCGGCGAGATCGCCAAGCGCATCGGCGGGCACGGCGGCATGGACTTCCTCATGGACCTGCGCCTCTGCTACTGCCTGCAGAACGGCCTGCCGCTCGACCAGAACGTGTACGACGCGGCGGCGTGGAGCAGCCTCTGCGAACTCACCGAGAAGAGCGCGCGCAACCGCGGCGCGTCCCAGGACATCCCCGACTTCACGTCCGGCGCCTGGCGCACGACGGAGCCGCTCGGCATCGTCGACGTCGACCTCGCCAAGATGGGCTTCAAGGTCGACCAGAACGTCAAGAAGGACGACGCGCAGCTGAGCGTGTAACGGCTTTTCCGCACGTGCGGCTGGCGCACAGGCGATGGGTAAGATAAAGCTCACGAAGACCGAGCTCAAGGCGCAGAACGACGCCTTGAAGCGTTTCAGCAGGTTTCTGCCGATGCTGCAGCTCAAGAAGCAGCAGCTCCAGGCGGAGATCGCAGGCATCGCCGCCAAGGCGGCGGAGACCGCGCGCAAGGAGCGGGAGACGAGGGCCGCGCTCGATTCGTGGATATCGCTTTTCGCCACCGGCGCCGAAACGCTTGAGGGCCTGGTGAAGGTCAACGGCGTGAAGACTTCGTCCGCCAACATCGCCGGCGTGCAGATACCGGTGTTCGAAGGGCTTGACGCGGAAACCGCCCCGATAGACCTGTTCGCCACCCCGGCGTGGGTGGACGACGCGGCGGAGGCCGTGGTTTCGGTGGTGGCGCTGCGCGCCGAGCGCGAGACGCTCGAGCGCCAGCGCGAACTCGTGGAGCGAGAGCTGCAGACCACGTCCCAGCGCGTGAACCTTTTCGAGAAGGTCAAGATCCCCGAGTGCAAGGAGAACATCCGCGTGATCAAGATCGCCATCGGCGACGAGCAGACGGCGTCGGTGACGCGCGGCAAGATCGCGAAATCGCGCGGACGCGGCGCCCCGGCGGAGGGAGCGGCATGATCGTAGAGATGAAACGCTTCTGCATCGTCTGCACCGCAGACGCCGGCGAGGCCGCGCTGGAATCCCTGCGCGAAGCCGGCTGCGCGCATCTCGACCTTTCCGGCGCGAACTCCGGCAGGTTCCGCGCCGCAGGCGCCGCGTTCGAGGCCAACCTGCGCGCCGTCGCCGCCATACGCAACGCCGCGGCGGGCAAGCCTCCCGCCCCGCAGGGGTTCGACACAATCCCGTCCGACGCCGACGTCTGCGTCCAGGCGCCGGACTTTTCGGTGCTGCGCGGCGAGGCCTTCTCCGCAGCGGCCGAAGCCGCCGGCGCGTTGCGCGGACGCCTTGCCGGCGCCGTCGCGCGGCTCGAGGCGGCTGTTGCGGAATACGCGCCTTTCGGGGGTTTCGACCCCGCGCTCGCGCGCGGACTGGAAGGCAAAGGCTTCAAGACCGTCCTGGCGAGGGCGCCTGCGGGCGCGGAATGCCAGGTCGAGGCGGAGATCGTGCGCGAAACCGGCCCGTCCGGCGCGCGCTTCCGCCACTTCGCATTCGTGAATCCCGTCCTGCCCCTCCCCCCGCAGTTCGAGACCGTGCCGATGCCGGCCGAGCCGCCCGAGGCGTGGGCGAAGCGGCTTGAAAAGGCCCGCGCATCGCTTGCGGCCGTCACGAAGGCCCTTGCGGACCAGGCCGACAGGATTCCCGAGATAGAGGAACTCGCGCCCGGCCTGCGCGACGCAGCGGCGTTCGCCGCCGCCGAAGAGAAGCTCGGCGCGTCCGGCGGCCTGGCGTGGATAGAAGGCTGGGTGCCGGTCGACGCCGTGCCCGCCCTTCGTGCGCGCGCGAACAACGAATCGTGGGGGCTTCTGCTGCGCCCGGCCGAGCCCGGCGAGACGCCGCCCACCCTCGTGCGCCCGCCGGCGATGTTCCGTCCCGTCACCGCGCTCTTCTCCGCGCTCGGCATCTCGCCCGCGTACACGGAAAGCGACGTGTCGATTCCGTTCTTCGCGTATTTCACGGTGTTCTTCGCGATGCTCGTGGGCGACGGCGGATACGGACTGCTTACGCTGCTGTTCACCGCGCTCGCCAAGATCAAGCTCCGCTCTCGCTTCCCCTTCCCGTGGCTCGTGCTGCTTTCCGTGTTCGGGCTGGCCACGGTCGGATGGGGCGCGCTTTCGAACACGTGGTTCGGCGCGTCGCCGGAATGGCTGGCCAATCCCGTCTCCGCGTGGCTCGACAGCAACCCCGGCGGCCAGGACGAGAACTACCACCACATAATGCTCGTGTGCTTCACGCTCGGCGTGTCGCATCTCGTCGCGGCGCGCCTGTGGAACGCGGTGTGCGTGTTCCCGGACAGGTCGTTCCTGGCGCAGATCGGCTGGGCCGGCATCCTCGTGTTCATGTACTGGATGACGTGCTCCATCGTGGGGATATTCCCGGGCGTGCCGGACGCGATGGTCGGGGCGATGTGCGTCAGCGTGGCGCTGGTGTTCCTGTTCACTCTGCGCGCGTCAGAACTGAAGACGCGCGGCATCGAACTGGGCATGCTGCCGCTGAACATCATGTCGGCGCTGGGCGACATAATATCGTACGTGCGCCTGTTCGCCGTGGGGCTGGCTTCGGTGAAGGTGGCGCAGAACTTCAACGACATGGCTACGGGCCTTGACATGCCGGCGTGGCTGAAGGTCGTGCCTATGGTGCTGATACTCCTCGTGGGGCACGCGCTGAACTTCGCGATGGCGGGGCTTGCGATCCTCGTCCACGCGGTGCGCCTGAACACTCTCGAATTTTCCAACCACAAGGGAATAACCTGGGCGGGCTACGCATACAGCCCGTTCAGGAAACACTGAATCGAAAAGGAGAAGAAAAGATGAGCGAATTCCTCGGCATAGCGGGCGCGATAGCGTGTCTCGGCCTCAGCGCGGCCGGTTCCGCGTTCGGAACGGGCGCGGCGGCGGCCGCCGCGGTAGGCTCCTGGAAGAAGTGCTACGCGGCGAACAAGCCCGCGCCCTTCATCCTGCTGGGCCTCGTGGGCGCGCCCATAACGCAGACCCTGTACGGGATGATCCTGATGTTCCTGATGCTCGGCAAGACGCAGTCCGCGGGCGTGCCGCTGCTCGTGCTCGGCGTGTTCGCAGGCCTGGCGATCGGGCTTTCCGCCCTGTTCCAGGGCCGCGCCGCCGCATGCGCCTGCGACGCGCAGGCCGAGACCGGACAGGGCCTCACCAACTATTTCTCCGCGCTCGGCATCGTCGAGACGGTCGCCATCTTCGTGATGGTGTTCACCATCATCGCGCTCGGGAAGATCCCGGCCGCGGCCTGAGGGGCGCTCCGGCATGCCGTCCTTCGCCTTCGATCCGTTCTGGTGCTGGCTCTGCGCCGGCACGCTGCTGATTCTGCTCGAACTGGCCACGCCGGGTTTCGTGGCGATGTTCTTCGGAATGTCGGCGGCGACCGTCGCGCTCGTCTGCGCGGCGGCCGGCGACGGGTTCGGCGTCGGCCTGCAGCTCGGCCTCTTCGCCGTGCTGTCCGTGGCCTACGTGCTCGCGCTCAGGAGGTTCGCGCAGAAGATATTCGCCGGCGACACCGCGCGCGTGTCGCCGGCCGACGCCCTGCCCGAGGCGGATTGCGCGGGCAGGCCGGTGAAGGTGCTTGAAAAGGTGCGGCCGGACATTCCCGGCCGCGTGGAGCTTGGAGACGCCGCGTGGAGCGCCGTCTCCGAAAACGGCGAGATACTGCCCGGCGACGACGCCGTGGTCGTTTCCCGCGACAACCTGACATTGAAGATCCGCCGCCTGCCTTGACGGCGCGCGGCCGCACGGGAGGAAACCGAAATGGAATTTTCCGCATTAGTCACCATCGCCGCCGGCTCCGGCGGAGTCTCCGCCGGAATAGTGTTCGCGATAATCCTCGCGGTCCTGGCGGTGTTCATTCTCTTCAAATGCGTGGTGGTGGTTCCGCAGCGCTCCGCGTACATCGTCGAGCGCCTCGGGCGCTACAGCAACACGCTCGAGGCCGGAATGCACTTCCTCGTGCCGATAATCGACCGCGTGGCCTACCGCCATTCCCTGAAGGAGCAGGCCATCGACGTGCCCCCGCAGTCCTGCATCACGAAGGACAACATCGCGGTGGACGTGGACGGCATCCTCTACCTCCAGGTGATGGATCCCGCCAAGGCCAGCTACGGCATCGGCAACTACCTTTTCGCGACGGTCCAGCTCGCGCAGACCACGATGCGCTCCGAGATGGGCAAGCTCGACCTCGACCGCTCCTTCGAGGAGCGCACGAACATCAACTCCGCGGTCGTCGCCGCCGTGGACAAGGCGTCCGACCCGTGGGGCGTCAAGGTCACGCGCTACGAGATCAAGAACATCACGCCGCCGCGCACCATACGCGACGCCATGGAAAAGCAGATGCGCGCCGAACGCGAGAAGCGCGCCATGATCGCCGAGTCCGAAGGCGAGCGGCAGTCGAAGATCAACCGCGCCGAGGGCGAGAAGCAGGAGGCGATCGCGCACTCCGAAGGCGAACGCGCCCGCCGCGTGAACGAGGCCGAAGGCCGCGCCCGCGAAATCCTGCTCGTGGCCGAAGCCCAGGCCGAGGGCATACGCCGCGTGGCCGAGGCCATCGGCCAGCCCGGCGGCCTCGCATCCGTGAACATGCAGCTCGCCCAGGACTACCTGAAGCAGTTCGGCGAACTCGCGAAGACAAACAACACGATGATAATACCGTCGAACCTGGCGGACGTCGCGGGCGTGCTGAAGGCGTGCACCACGATAGTCAAAAACGCCTGAACGCCGGCGGACGGCGCGGCGGAGGCGACCGGAATGGAACGGAAGATAAAAGTCGGCATTGTCGGGTGCGGCTACATCGGCGGCGCCCTGAAGAAGTGGCTCGAGCGGAACAACCCCGCCGTGGAGACGCTCGTGAGCGATCCGCCGAAGGGCATGGACGACGACCTTTCGCAGGCGGACGTGGTGTTCGTGAGCCTGCACGTGCCCACGGAAAGCGACGGCTCGCAGGACCTCACGCTGCTTGAATCGGTCATACGCGGCCTGCCGGACGTCCCGGTCTTCGTGCGCACCACGATACTGCCCGGCACGTCGGAGCGTCTTTCGCGCTCCACCGGCCGCCGCGTCCACTTCATGCCGGAGTTCCTCACCCAGCGCACCGCGGAAAGCGACTTCGCCGTGCAGCCGATGGTTTTCACCGCGGAGCCGGAGCTTCTGGCGCGCGTGTTCCCCGGCAAGCGGCACGTGGAGATGACGTCGCTCGAAGCCGAGATCGCCAAGTACGCGCACAACGTCTTCGGCGCGCTCAAGGTCACATACTTCAACGCGGTCGACGACTTCTGCCGGCGCTCCGGCGCGAAGTTCGAGAACGTGCGCAAGGGCGTTCTGCTGAGCGGCTACATCAACGACACCCACACCGCGGTGCCGGGGCCGGACGGCAAGCGCGGCTACGGCGGCAAGTGCTTTCCCAAGGACGTCGACGCCCTCGCCGCCGCCGCGGCAGGCACGCCGCTCGGCGAAATGATCGCCCCGCTGCACCGCCTGAACGCCGCGTTCCGCGAAAGCTGAAGGCTCCGCAGATGGCAAGGGACATAGAGATTTCATGCGCGCGGGTGCACAACCTGCGCGATGTTTCTTTGACGATACCGGGCAATTCGCTCACCGTGGTGACGGGGCTTTCCGGATCGGGGAAATCGTCGCTCGCGTTCGACACTCTCTACGCCGAAGGCCAGCGCAGGTACGTGGAGTCGCTAAGCGCCTACGCGCGGCAGTTCCTGGACCAGATGCAGAAGCCCGACGTGGAGCACATCGAGGGCCTTTCGCCCGCCATCGCAATCGAGCAGCGCACCACCGGCGGCAATCCGCGCTCTATCGTGGCCACCGTCACGGAGATACACGACTACCTGCGCCTGCTCTACGGCTCGATCGGCGTGCCACACTGCCCCAAGTGCGGCAGGCCCGTGCGCAGGCAGTCCGCCGAGCAGATCGTGGAGACGCTGCTGAAGCGCCCCGAAGGCGCGAAGATCGTCCTGTGCGCGCCGATAGTGCGCGGGCGCAAGGGCCGCCACGAAAAGGTTTTCGAGGATTTGAAGTCGCAGGGCTTCGTGCGCATGCGCGTTGACGGCGAAATGTTTTCCGTGGACGAGCCGCCTTCGCTGGACAAGAACAAGAACCATTCGATAGACGCCGTGGTGGACCGCCTGGCCGTGGCGCCGGGCCCGCACTTCCGCACCCGCCTCACCGACTCCGTGGAGCTGGGGCTGAAGACCGGCGGCGGGCTGGTGTCCGCCGTCGAGGACGGCGTGGAGACCGTCTTCAGCGAAAAGAACTCGTGCCCGGACTGCGGCATATCCTTCGAGGAGCTGAAGCCGCGCTCGTTCTCGTTCAACTCCCCGTTCGGCGCGTGCCCGAAATGCGCCGGCCTCGGCTCGATATACTTTTTCGACGAAGACCTCGTGGTGCCCGACAAGTCCCTGCCCCTCCGCGAGTGCATCCATCCGTGGCGGCGCGCGGGGCACATGGCGATCCTGTACTACAAGGAGGTCCTTTCCCATATCGCGAAGCAGTACCGCGTAAGCCTGGACACGCCCTACGAAAAGCTTCCGGAGTCTTTCCGGCACGGTCTGATGCACGGGTTCGACGATCCGCTCGTCCTGCCGTGGCGGCGCGAGGACAAGCCCTTCGCCGGCGTTCTGGACTCGGTGAAGCGGATGATGGAGAACGCCGAAAGCGACGAGCGCCGCGAGAAGTTCGAGGCGTACCAGAGCTACCGCCCCTGCCCGGAATGCCACGGCGCCAGGCTGAAGCCCGAATCGCGCGCCGCCACCGTCGCGGGACGGACGATCGTGGATGTCATGGCGATGCCAGTGTCGAAGAGCCTGCGGTTCTTCGAGGAGCTGCCCCTCTCCCCCGGCGACGCCAAGATCGCGAAGGACATCCTGAAGGAGACGGTGAAGCGCCTGCGCTTCCTGAACGACGTGGGGCTCGACTACCTCTCGCTCGACCGCCCGTCGTCCACGCTTTCCGGCGGCGAGATGCAGCGCATCCGCCTCGCCACGCAGATCGGCTCCGGGCTCACCGGCGTGATGTACGTGCTGGACGAGCCTACGATCGGGCTGCACCCGCGCGACAACGAACGGCTCGTCGCGATGCTCAAGACTCTGCGCGACCGCGGCAACACCGTGATCGTAGTGGAGCACGACGAAGAGATGATGCGCGCGGCGGACTACATAGTGGACATGGGTCCGCGCGCCGGCGTGGAAGGCGGCCGCGTGATGTACGCGGGGCCCTTCCCCGGCCTCGCCGCCGCCGACACCCTTACGTCCGACTACCTGAACGGGCGCAAAAGCGTGGTCCCCGAAGGCCTCGTGCGCGTGAAGCCCGGCAGACGCCGCCTCGTCCTGTCCGGCGCGTGCGAACACAACCTGCGCGACGTCACGCTCGAAATCCCCCTCGGCTGCTTCACCGCCGTGACCGGCGTCTCCGGCTCCGGCAAGTCCACGCTCATACGCGAAACGCTGAAGAAGGAGCTGGCCCGCCGCCTGAACGGCGCGAAGGAGAAGCCCGGCCGGTTCAAGAAGCTGACCGGCGACGGCGACATCGACAAGATAATCGAAATCGACCAGTCCCCGATAGGACGCACCCCGCGCTCCAACCCGGCGACGTACGTGGGGTTCTTCTCCGACATCCGCGAGCTTTTCTCCAAGACCGAGGCCGCGCGCGCGCGCGGCTACACGCCGGGACGGTTCTCGTTCAACATGAAAGGCGGCCGCTGCGAAGTGTGCGGCGGCGACGGCGTGCGCAAACTCGAAATGTCCTTCCTGCCGGACGTCTACGTCACGTGCGAGCAGTGCGGCGGCCGGCGCTTCAACAAGGAGACGCTCGAGGCGACGTACGGCGGAAAGTCGATCGCCGACGTGCTCGACATGTCCGTGTCCGAGGCGCTGGAGTTCTTCGCGCGCGTCCCGCGCCTCGCTTCGAAGCTCCAGACTCTCGCGGACGTCGGCCTGGGCTACATAAAGCTGGGCCAGCCCGCCACCACGCTCTCCGGCGGCGAGGCGCAGCGCATAAAGCTGGCCACGGAACTTTCCCGCCGCGGAACCGGACGCACGCTGTACCTTCTCGACGAACCCACGACAGGCCTCCATTTCGACGACGTGGCGAAACTGATGCGCCTGCTTCTGCGCCTGCGCGGCGACGGCGGCGGCAACACGGTCGTGGTGATCGAGCACAACACCGACGTGATGAAATGCGCCGACTGGATCGTGGACCTCGGCCCGGGCGGCGGCGACGCCGGCGGCAGGATCGTCGCCGCCGGCACGCCGGAGGAGATCGCCGCCAATCCCGCATCCGTCACGGGACGCTACCTCCAGGACCTTCTGCAAGGGAATGCAACGCCAGCGACACCCGCAAAGCGCCGGACGGCGCGCAAGGAAAGGAAAAAACGCAATGAGCCGTGACGACACGCCGTACAAGACGTACCTGGCCGAAGACGAACTGCCGTGCGCATGGTACAACATGCGCGCCGACATGGCGCAAAAGCCCGCGCCGCTGCTGAACCCGGCCACGCTGGAGCCGGTGACGGCTGAAGAGCTGGAGCGCGTGTTCTGCACGGAGCTGGTGAAGCAGGAGCTTGACGACACCACGCCGTACGTACCGATCCCGGACGAGGTGATGCGGTTCTACAGGATGTTCCGCCCGTCGCCGCTCGTGCGCGCGTACTTCCTCGAAAAGGCGCTCGGCACGCCCGCGCGCATATACTACAAATTCGAAGGCAACAACACCTCCGGCAGCCACAAGCTCAACAGCGCCGTGGCCCAGGCGTACTACGCCAAAAAGCAGGGCCTGAAGGGCGTGACGACCGAAACTGGCGCCGGCCAGTGGGGCACCGCGCTTTCGATGGCGTGCGCGTTCTTCGGGCTCGACTGCCAGGTGTACATGGTGAAATGCTCGTACGAGCAGAAACCGTTCCGCCGCGAAGTGATGCGCACCTACGGCGCGCGCGTAACGCCGTCGCCTTCGATGCTCACCGAAGCCGGGCGCAGGATCAACGCCGAGCATCCCGGCACGACGGGGTCCCTCGGCTGCGCGATATCGGAAGCCGTGGAGGCCGCGGTCTCGCAGGAAGGCTACCGCTACGTGCTGGGGTCGGTCCTCGCGCAGGTCCTGCTGCACCAGTCCATTATCGGCCTTGAGGCCAAGGCCGCGTTCGACAAGATCGGCGACAGCCCCGACGTGGTGATCGGATGCGCCGGCGGCGGGTCGAACCTCGGCGGGCTGATCGCGCCGTTCATGGGCGAAAAGCTGCGCGGCGAATGCGACCGCCGGTTCGTCGCCGTCGAGCCGGCCAGCTGCCCGTCCTTCACCCGCGGGCGCTACGCGTACGATTTCTGCGACACGGCCAAGGTTTGCCCGCTGCAGAAGATGTACACGCTCGGAAGCGGCTTCATGCCGTCCGCGAACCACGCCGGCGGCCTGCGCTACCACGGCATGAGCGCCACGCTCAGCGAACTTTACAGCCAGAAGGCGATGGAGGCCGTCGCCGTGGAGCAGACGTCCGTGTTCGAGGCCGCGCGCATGTTCGCCCGCACCGAAGGCATCCTGCCCGCGCCGGAATCGAGCCACGCGATACGCGCGACGATCGACGAAGCGCTGCGCTGCAAGAGCGAGGGCCGCGAAGAGTGCATCCTTTTCGGGCTCACCGGCACCGGCTATTTCGACATGACCGCGTACCAGAAGTTCAACGACGGCGAAATGTCCGACACCGTGCCGACAGACGCCGAGCTGGAAGCGAACTTCGCGCAGCTCCCCAAGGTGTGAGCGCCGCCGCCCGCCGCCCGCCCTGCGGAAGATCCGCAGGCGGCGCGCCGGCGGGGCCGCCGGGCCGTCACTCGCCCAGGTCGTTCTTCGCCGTCGTCTGGCGGGTCTTTTCGTAGCAGGCGAAGAGCGCGTCTATGAAGCGCTGGTCGGGCGCTTTCGTGACAAAGCTCACCGCCGGGACTATCGCCAGCCCGGCCAGCATAGCGATCGCGCCGGCGTTGATGGGCGAGCGCAGGATCTCCGGCAGCGACTGGCGGAAGAGCATGTTTGCGATCATCAGCCCCGAACCGAACGCGAACGACGCCCAGCAGGCGGCTTTCGTGGTCCGTTTCCAGTACAGGGAGTAGAGGAACGGCGCCAGGAAGCTGCCTGCGAGCGCGCCCCACGATATGCCCATCAGCTGCGCGATGAAATCCAGCCCGCCTTTGTACTGCACCGTGGCTATCGCGCCGGATATCGCTATGAACACGACCACGAACACGCGGATCGCCAGCACTTCGGATTTCGGCGACATCTTCTTCCAGCACGTCTCTTTCACGAAGTCGCTCGTCAGCGTGGAGCTGGACGTTATGACGAGCGACGAAAGCGTGGACATCGAAGCCGAAAGCACGAGGATGACCGTAAGCGCGATCAGCCACGGCCCGAGGTTGGAGAGCATCGCGGGCACGATGGCGTCGAACCCGCCGGCCGGCGCGAGCGCGCCGCCTTTCTCCACCACGCCGATCTCGTCCGCGAACAGCCGCCCGAACCCGCCGAGGAAGTAGCATCCTCCGGCTATCACGAACGCGAACAGCGTGGAGATCACCGTGCCTTTGCGGATCGCGTCCTCGTTCGATATCGCGTAGAACTTCTGCACCATCTGCGGCAGGCCCCACGTGCCGAGCGAAGTCAGGATCACCACGAACAGGAGGTTCAGCGGATCCGGCCCGAAGAACGACGTGAACACGCCGGGCGACGTCGACACGCCCGGGTCGGAGACGCGCGCCAGGCCGTCCACCGCGGCGGAGAACCCGCCCTTGGCGGACAGCACGGCCGCTATCACGGCCACGAGGCCGCCGAGCATTATCAGGCCCTGGATGAAGTCGTTCACCGCGGTGGCCAGATATCCGCCCGCGATGACGTATATCGCGGTCAGCACGGACATCAGCACGATGCACAGCGTGTAGTCTATCGAAAACGCCATGCCGAACAGGCGCGAAAGTCCGTTGTAGAGCGACGCGGTGTACGGCACCAGGAACACGAAGATTATCGCGGAGGCGACAAGTTTCAGGGCCTTGGAGTCGCCGAACCGCTTGCCGAAGAACTCCGGCATCGTGGCGGAGTCGAGATGCTGCGTGAGCAGGCGCGTGCGCCGCCCGAGCACCGTCCACGCGAGAAGCGATCCTATGAGCGCGTTCCCTATGCCTGCCCATGTGGCGGATATGCCGTAGCGCCAGCCGAACTGCCCGGCGTAGCCCACGAACACCACGGCGGAGAAGTAGCTCGTGCCGTAGGCGAACGCCGTGAGCCACGCCCCCACGGAGCGGCCGCCGAGGACGAATCCGTCGACAGACCCCGCGCGGCGGCGGCATTTGAACCCTATCAGCAGAAGAACCGCGAAGTACGCGGCGAGCAATGCGATTTTCATCCGGTTTCCCGTCTTTCGTTTGTTTTCGTGTTGCGCGCAGTATACCAAAAACCGCGCCTCTTGCGGGGGCGCGCCGCGCGCCCGGATCCGCTACGCGCGGCGCAGCGTGAGGAGCGAAATCTCCGGCGCAACGCCGAAGCGCGACGGGAATCCCGCCCACTGCCCGGTGCCGGCGTTCACGTAGAGCGTCATGCCGCATTCGCGGTAGACCCCGCGCACGTGCCCTTCGTTGGCGAGGGCCACTATGCGGTCCATCCCGACAGCCGCGCCGCCGTGCGTGTGGCCCGACAGCTGCAGCCGCATTCCGTGCGAAGCGTGCTCTTCCATGCGTATCGGGCGGTGCGCCAGCAGGATGCGGAACGCGCCCGCCGGAACGTCCCGGCGCCGCGCGGCCGGGCCGATGTCGCTCGACAGCCCCGCCAGCTCCGCGGCCGGGTCGTTTTCGCCGAAAAGCGCGATGGCGCCGCCGCCGCGCCGGATTGCGCGCACGGAATCCTCTATCATGTCGATGCCGCATTCGCCGAACACCCTGCGCCACTCGCCGTAGCCCGAATAGTATTCGTGGTTGCCGGTGCATCCGAAAACCCCGTCGCGCGCACGCAGCCCGGCCAGCGGGCGCACGTCCTCCATGCGCCTGTCCGTCCGCCCGTCCACGATGTCGCCGGTGATCGCCACGAGGTCCGGACGGAGCGTGCAGGCCAGCCTGGCGATTCCCGCCGTGCGGTCGGCGCGCGCGGCGGCGCTTATGTGGAGATCGGACAGCTGGACGATGCGGTATCCGTCGAACTCGGGCGGCAGGTCCGGGAATTCCAGCGTCGTCTCCTTCACGTCTGGCAGCCGCGTCCCTTCGTGCACGCCGCACAGGGAAATCCCGGCCGAGCCGAACGCCAGCGCGCCCGCCACGAACCGCCTGCGCGTGCACACGTCCGCGCCGCGCCCCGGCACTCCTCCTTCGCGGCCCTGCGGCGCGGCCTGCGCGGTCCGCCGGCGCCGGATGCGCCCCGCGGCCGCGTCCCACGCCGCCCAGGCGACGCCGCCCGCGGCGAGGAAGATCGTCGCGCCGTACACTGCCGACATCGCCAGTATGGCGGCGGCCGGCAGCTCCGGCACGAAGGCGTTGCCGCCGAAGACGGCGTACCACGTGAATTTCATCGCGCCGGCCGCCAGCAGCACGCCCGCGAACGCCCGCCATCCGCGCGAAAGCACGGCCCTGCGCACCACGGTCCTGTACGCCACGAGCGCGCAGAGCGGCCCGGCCGAGATGAACACTATCCTGAAAAGCATGGGGAAAGTCTACCACGATTCCCTTCAGCGTGCCATATCGCGTCAGCCGGAACGCGCGGACGCATCTTTTTTCTCCGGGCCGCGCAACAACGCGGCGGATGTGGTATACTTTGCCGCAAAGAAAGGTTTGAACTCCAAATGCTTACATGGTTGCCCGAACTCAAAGACCGTTCGCTGATGAGACTCGCGTCGCTGACCGACGCTGAAATGCTGAACCTCGTCGATCTCGCCGCGCAGCTGAAGGCGCGCAGGCGCGCAGGCGTGCGCGGCGACCTGCTGCACCGCAGGCAGATCGCGCTCATTTTCGAGAAGTCCTCCACGCGCACGCGCAACTCCGCCGTCATCGCCGCACGCGACGAAGGCGGCGACGCGGAGTACCTGACCCGCCCCGACATCCATTTCGGCAAGAAAGAATCGGTGAAGGACACCGCGCGCGTCCTCGGCAGGATCTACGACGGCATACTCTTCCGCGGATTCGCCCAGCAGACCGTCGAAGAGCTGCGGGAGTATTCCGGCGTTCCGGTGTGGAACGGCCTCACGGACGATTTCCACCCCACGCAGATACTGGCCGACCTTCTTACGATGAAAGAGAGCTTCGGAACCCTCGAGGGGCTTTCCGTGGCGTATGTCGGCGACGGGCGCAACAACGTGGCGAACTCGCTGATGCACGGCTGCGCCAAGGCGGGGATCGGCTACACCTGCTGCGCGCCCGCCGCGCTGCGCCCCGACGAAAAGATGCTCGCCGAGGCCGAGGAGATCGCCCGGCGCAACGGATCGCCGGTGCGCGTTTGCGAAGACCCGAAGGAAGGCGTGCGCGGAGCCAACGTGATCTACACCGACGTGTGGGTTTCGATGGGCGAAGAGGCCAAGACCGAAGAGCGCATCAGGATGCTGCGCCCCTACCGCGTGGACATGGATCTCATGCGCGCCACGGGGAACGCGGACGGCAGGCTGATATTCCTGCACTGCCTGCCGGCGTTCCACGACAGCTCCACCGAAGCCACGCGCGAGACCGGCGCCCTCGAAGTGACCGACGAAGTCTTCGAATCGAAATACTCCAAGGTGTTCGACGAATCCGAAAACAGGATGCACACGATAAAGGCGCTGTTCGTGTCGGCGCTCAACTCCAGAGAGGCGGTGTGACATGGGCGGCTCCGGGCGCAGATCCATCACGGACATAGGCTGGGAGGAGTTCCACGCCCTTCCGCTCGAAGAGAAACGGCCATACCTCGAACGCGAGGGCGGCCGCGGCGAGCCGTTCCACACGCTGTTCGCGCAGCAGTTCGACCGCCCCCTGCTCGAAAGGCTGGCCGCCCTGGCGAACCGCATCCGCTTCATCTCGAAACGCAAGGAAGGCGCCCTCGCGCTGAAGTCCCTGCTGTGCCACAAGCGCGCGATGCTGTATTTCTCGCAGCCCAGCTCGCGCACGTTCCTGTCGCACCTCGCGGCGTGCCAGATCCTGGGGCTGACCACGGGATCGGTCCGCGACACGTCGATTTCGTCCGAGTTCAAGGGCGAGTCCAAAGAGGATTCGATACGCACGTTCTCGTCGTACTTCGACCTGATAATAATGCGCACGCCCGAACAGGGCCTCGCGGAGAAGATGTCGTGGGAGCTGTCGAACAGCGAACGCCCCGTGCCGATCCTGAACGCCGGCTCCGGCAAGGACCAGCATCCCACGCAGGCGCTGCTCGACATCTACACACTGCTGCGCTCGTTCGAGGAGAAGGGCGGCCTGCACGACCGCACCGTGGTGTTCTGCGGCGACCTGCTGCGCGGCCGCACCGTGCACTCGCTTTCGTACCTGCTCACGAACTTCCCGCGCATCCGCCAGGTGTTCGTCGCGCCGCCGCAGCTGCAGGCCGACGAGTCCACATTCTCGGTGCTCCGCGCAAAGGGCGTGGAGTTCGAGACTTCGGAGAATCTGCGCGAGGCCGTGAAAAGCGCCGACGCCGTGTACATGACGCGGATCCAGGACGAGTGGGACGACGCCAAGGGCGACTCCGCCAAGATCGACACGAGCCGCTTCAAGTTCGGCGCCGGGGAGCTTGCGCTCCTTCCGGAGCACGGCGTGATAATGCACCCGCTTCCGCGCCGCGACGAGATCGCCACGTGCTGCGACCACGACCCGCGCGCCATGTACTGGCGCCAGATGCGCAACGGCATGTGGATACGCGCCGCGCTCATAGCGGTGACTTTCGGCTTCGAGGACCAGATAACGGAAATGCCGCTCTGACGGGCGGCGGGGAGATGCAAGGTTTGAAGACGATTTGCGTGATACCTTCCCGCTGGGGCTCCACGAGATTCCCCGGCAAGAGCCTGCACCCGATATGCGGCAAGCCGCTCGTGCAGTGGGTCGTCGAGGCGTGCCGCCGCGCCAGGCTGCCCGACGAGACCGTGGTCGCCACCGACGACACGCGCATCGCCGATGCCGTGGCCGCGTTCGGCGGCAAGGCCGTGATGACCCGCCCCGACCACCCCAGCGGCACCGACCGCGTGGCCGAGGCCGCAAACGCCGCCGACGGCGACATCGTGATAAACGTCCAGGGCGACGAGCCGATGATCGACCCCGCGCTCATCGACACGCTCGCGGAGAAGATGCGCTCCGGCGCCTCCTGGGACATGGCCACCGCCGTCTCGCCGCTCAAGTCCGCGGACGACCTCGCGGCGAAGTCTGTCGTGAAGGTCGTGACCGCGCGCGACGGCGCCGCGATGTACTTCTCGCGCCTGCCCATACCCTGCAACCGCGACTCCTCCCCCGATCTCGAAAGCGGCCTGTACGTCAGGCACCTCGGCATATACGCCTACCGCGGCGCGTTCTTGAAACGCCTCGTGGCCGAAAAGCCCTGCGCGCTCGAACAGGCGGAAAAGCTCGAACAGCTCCGCGCGCTCTGGATCGGCGGACGCATCGCCACGGTCCGCGTGGACGATCCCGCAGTCGGCGTGGACACCCCGCAGGACGCGGAGCGCATCGAGAAGATCATGAAGGAAAGGGGCATGGCGTGAAAAAAGCGTCCAGCGCGAAAATCGCGAAGGTGGCCGTCGACGGCGGCGTGTCGTTCGGCGCGGGCAGGCCGGTGTTCATCGCCGGACCGTGCGTGATAGAATCCCGCGCGATGGCGCTCGACCTCGCGAAGGCGCTGTCTTCCCTCGCGGCGGAACTCTGCGTGCCGTACGTTTTCAAGGCGAGCTTCGACAAGGCGAACAGGACTTCCGGCCAGGCGTTCCGCGGCCCGGGCATCGACGCCGGGCTGGACATCCTCGCCGAGGTGCGCCAGAAGTTCGGCGTGCCCGTGCTCACCGACGTCCACGAGCCGTGGCAGTGCGCCCGCGCGGCGCAGGTGTGCGACATCCTGCAGATTCCGGCGTTCCTGTGCCGCCAGACGGATCTCCTTTTCGCCGCGGCCGACACCGGCGCCGTCGTGAACGTCAAGAAGGGCCAGTTCCTCGCGCCCGAGGACATGGCAAACGTCGTGAAGAAGATCGAGTCGCGCGGGAACCGCCGCATAGTTCTCTGCGAGCGCGGCGCCTCGTTCGGCTACAGGAACCTCGTGGCCGACATGCGTTCGCTGCCGCTCATGCGCGAGCTGGGGTACCCCGTGGTTTTCGACGCCACCCATTCGGTGCAGCGCCCGGGCGGCTCCGGCGACAGGTCGGGCGGCGACGGACGCTTCGCGCCGCTTCTCGCCCGTGCCGCAGTCGCGGCCGGCGTCGACGGCGTGTTCATGGAAGTCCACCGCGATCCGTCCAAGGCGCTTTCCGACGGCGCGAACGCAATGGCGCTCAAGGACGTCCGCAAGACCTGGCGCGTCCTTCTCGCGCTCGACGCCGCAGTCCGCGCGGAGGGCCTGCTTTGATCCTTCGCGCGGCACTTCCGGCGATCCTGCTGCTCGCCGCGTCCTTCCCCGCCCCCGCGTTCGATTCCGGGGCGTGGATGGCCCGGCGCGACGATCTGTCCGACGCCTTGCGCCTGAAATCCGTGCATGCCGAAGCCGAAAAGCGCATCGCATCCGGCGGCGCCACGGCGGAGGGCGTGGAAGCCCCCGTGGAATCGTGGCCGGACGGAAAGCCCAAAACCCTGATGACCGCGAAATCCGGCCTTTACAGCGCCGACGGCGATATCATCACCGCCACGGAAGTGTCCGTGCGCATGTACGCCGAAGACGGAAAGGAACAGGGCCGCCTCGACGCGAAGACCGGCACCTACGACCGCCGCACCCGCACCGGCTGGATGGACGGCGGCGCGGAGATCCATTTCGACGGCTACACCGCCAAGGGCGACAATATTTACTTTTCATTAAACGACGAGTTTATTAAAATATTGTCGCGTCCCGAATTGCGGGCCAAGCCCGGCAATTTGAAACTGGAGAAAGCGTTTTGAAGAAAAGATTCCCGAGAGCGGCCGCAATTCTTGCGGCGGCGATTGCTGCGGCGTCCGCCGCGGCGCAGTCGTTGCTGGATGCGATTCCGGTCGCGCCCGAGCCAGACCCGATCCTGAGCGGCCGCGCCAGCCACGCCACCCCTGCCCCGGCGGCGAAACCTGCACCCGCCCCGGCTGCCCCCGCTCCAGCGGCGAAACCAGCCCCGGCTCCAGCGGCGAAACCAGCCCCCGCCCCTGCCCCGGCGGCGAAACCTGCACCTGCCCCGGCTGCCCCCGCTCCAGCGGCTCCCGCTCCGGCGGCGAAACCCGCACCGGCCTCTGCTCCCGCCGCTCCGGCGGTTTTGCAGCCCGCCGCTCCTGCGGCGGCCGCAAAGCCCAAGCCGGAAGGCGCCAAACAGAAAAACGCTTTCGGCGGCGGCGGGATGTTCGGGCTTGGCGATTCGTCGAAAAAGCGCACGCCCGGCCGCGAGTCGATAATCACTTCCGAGCGCACCGACTACGACAGGAAGAACGGCATAATCCTTTTCGACAAGAATGTCTTCGTGGACGACGAGCTTTTCAAGATGCACTCCGATCGCCTGTGGGTGTTCCTGAACGCATCCAACGAGCTGAGCCGCATCGTGGCCATCGGGAGCGTGGCGTTCACCAACGAAATGAAATCGGCGAAGTGCTCGAAGGCCACGTACTCGAAAGACAAAGGGCGCGTGGTGCTGTTCGGCGAAAGCGACGCCGCGCCTGCCGTCCTTTCCGACCGCACGGAAAAAGGCGAAATGACGGTGCGCGGGCGGAAAATCACGTACTATCCGGAAACGGATCTCGTGACGGTCGAAGGACCGGTGCTGACCGCGCCCGCGGCGGCTTTCGACGCCGACAAGAAACGCAAGAACCTCCTGCACCGCAACGGCGGAAACGCGAGATGACCGACGATCCAGTCATAAAAGAGATGGCCGCCATGGCGGCCGTCGCCGACGGCGGGGCGCCTCGGGAGCCCGGGCCGCCCGAGGTCGCGCTGAGCGCCGAGCGCCTGGTGAAGGCGTACGGCGACCGCACCGTGGTGAACGGCATGTCGATCACGGCCTCGCGCGGCGAGATCGTGGGGCTTCTGGGTCCGAACGGCGCCGGCAAGACCACGACGTTCTACATGGTCGTCGGCCTGGTGAAGCCGGACGAAGGCCGCATAATCTTCGGCGGGCGCGACATAACGCGCCTGCCAGTGTACCTGCGCGCGCGGCTGGGGCTGGGGTATCTGGCGCAGGAGCCTTCCGTGTTCCGCAAGCTTTCCGTGCAGGACAACCTTTTCGCGATTCTCGAAACGCTCCCGCTGTCGCGCCAGCAGCGCAAGGCGAGGTGCGAGGAGCTTCTGGAGTCGCTCGACCTTGCGAAGGTGTCGAAGCAGCCGGCGTACACGCTCTCCGGCGGCGAACGGCGCAAGCTCGAAATAGCCAGGGCGCTCGTGCGGTCGCCGTCGATCCTCATGCTCGACGAGCCGTTCGCGGGCGTGGACCCGCTGGCGGTGCACGACATACAGGAGATCGTGAAGCGCCTGAAGGCGCAAGGGCTGGGCGTGATAATAACGGACCACAACGTGCGCGAGACGCTGTCGGTCGTGGACAGGGCGTACATCGTCTACGACGGCAGGAAGCTGTGCGAAGGTCCGAGCGGATTTCTCGTGAACGACGAGAATGCCCGTCGCCTGTACCTGGGCGAAGGGTTCAAGATGTAGTCAGGCGGACAGGCCGGGCGAGAAGAAAGGGAAAAAACACATGGCAAACATCGAAGTCACTATGCGTCACAGCGACGTCAAAATCGAGGCTCTCAAGGAATACGCGCAGCAGCGCATGGAAAAGCTCGCGGCTTTCTTCCCCAAGGCCCAGAAGGTGCAGATCGTGATCGACGTGGACGTGAAGAAGCACGTCTACATGGCCGAAGTGATCGTGCACCGTCTCGGCGCCGTGGCGGTCGGGGCCAAGGAGTTCAGCGCCTCCGGCAAGAGCGTCGTGGACGCCGCCGCCGCCCGCGCCGAACGCCAGCTGCGCCGCCTGCGCACCGGCTACCGCAAGGAACGCGTGCGCGAAGCCCGCAAGGATTCGCCGCGCAACTGAAGATCCCGGCGCGCGGCCGCAGGCCGCGCACCGACGGGGGCAGCCAGATGGTCGGAGCGATCCAGGACGGCAGGAGCGAGCCTTTCACGCTCGGCGAGTTCGCCGAGGCCGGCAGGGACAGGCTGTCCCTGCGCGTGGTCCTCGGCGGGCGCGGCCTCGGGCGGAAGGTCCTCGAACCCATGACCAACCGCCCCGGCCTCGCCCTCACCGGGTTCTACGGGCATTTCGCCTGGCGGCGCCTGCAGGTGATCGGCAAGGCCGAGCACGCCTATCTGACCAGCCTCGAACCCGCAGTGCGCGTGGAGCGCGTGCGCTCGCTTTTCAGCAGGCGCGCGTACTGCCTGATATACACGTGCGGGATGACCGTTCCGCCGGAGGTCCTGGAGATCGCCGGCGAAGCGGGCGCGAGCGTCCTCGTCACCGACCGCCTCACGCGCGAGTTCATGCACGAAAGCGCGTTCGTGATGGCGGAGCTGGCCTCGCCGCGCGCGAAGATATACGGCACCATGGTGGACTTCGCCGGTCTGGGCATCCTCATCGAGGGCGACCCCGGCCTCGGCAAGTCCGAAACCGCGCTCGGCCTGATCAAGCGCGGCGGCGCGCTCATCGCCGACGACCTTACGCACCTGCGCAAGGACGTCGCGAGCGGCGCGATCGTCGGCTCGGCGGTCGAAGTCGCGCGCGACTACATGGAGATACGCGGCGTGGGCATAATACACGTGCCCAGCGTTTTCGGCGTAATGTCCGTGGTGCGCGAAAAGCGTCTCGACCTCGTCATAACCCTCAAACGGCTGAAGGAGGTCGAGGGCGAGCTCGACAGGGCCGGCGGCGAACGTCGCATGCGCAGGCTTCTGGGCAACGACGTGCCGCAGGTCGTCCTCCCCGTGTCCGAGGGGCGCGATCTCGTGACCCTCGTCGAAACCGCCGCGCAGCAGCACAAGCTGCGCCTCGCCGGGCACGACGCCATGCAGCGCCTCGACGAGCGGCTCTGCGCGAACGCGATTGCGAAAATGAAAACAACATAGCGAAAGGAACTCTACATGCCATCGCAGATTCTGAGCAAAGACCTGACATTGCTGAACAGGTACGGGATGCACGTGCGCCCCGCCGGCCTGTTCGCCAAGACCGCGTCGCGCCACGACGCCGACGTGCGGGTGGAGAAGGACGGAAACATCGTGTCCGGCAAGTCCATCATGGCGCTCATGACGCTCGAGGCCACCTGCGGCACGGTGCTCCACGTCACCGCCTCAGGCCCCGAGGCGCAGGAGGTCCTCGACGAGCTCGAGGCCCTGGTCGCCCGGAAGTTCGACATACCGGACGAGCAGTGACCCCCCCCGCGCCAGACTGCGGTCCCGGCGCCGGAAACACGCCCCCCGCCGAGCGCAGGTTCAAGGGCCACGCGGCCTCCAGCGGCTGCGTCGTCGCCCCCGTCCTCGTGCTGTCCCGGATTTCCCCGGCCGACGGCGTCCGCGAGTTCCAGATATCCGGCGCACGCGTCTCCAGCGAAATCGCGCGCTTCGAGGAGGCCAAGAAGGAGACGCGCCGCCAGATCGAGGCACTGAACGACGAGCTGGCCGCGTCGGCGCGCCCCGAAGACGCCGCGATCTTCGAAGGCCACGCGATGCTGCTCGAGGACGAAATGCTGCACGGCAGCATCGTCGGGCGCATATCGTCCGGCCGCATCAACGCCGAAGCCGCCGTCATACGCAGCGTGAAGGAGTTCCGCAGCGTCTTCGAGCGGATGTCCGACCGCTACATGCGCGAGCGCGCCGCCGACCTCGACGACCTCGGCAGGCGCCTTCTCGCGAACCTCGCCGGCGGCGGCGATTCCCGCTTCGACTCCATCGTCGAGCCGTGCATAATAGTGGCCGACGACATTTCGCCGTCCGAGACCGTCTCCCTCCCCAAAGGGCTCGTCCTCGGGTTCGCCACCGACCGCGGCTCCGTCACGTCACACGCGGCGCTCATCGCCCGCGCGCTCGGGATACCCGCCGTGGTGGGCCTCGGCAACGCCGTCAGGTCCGTCCAGCCCGGCGACATGGCCGCGCTCGACGGCGACTGCGGCGAGCTGATTCTTTCCCCCTCCCCCGCCACCGTCGCCGCCGTGGGCGACCGCTCCGCCGCCACCCGCGGCGGACGCCGCGCGCCCCAGGCCATCGGCCCGGTCTCGCTCGCGGACGGACGCGTGGTCTCGCTTTCCGCGAACGTCCAGGACGGCATCCCCCTCGCCTCCATCGCCGAAAGCGGCGCGTGCGGCGTCGGCCTCTACAGGAGCGAATACCTCTGGCTGCGCGAATCGCGCGAGCCGAGCGAGGACGAGCAGGCGGCGGCGTATTCCCGCGTGGCCGGCTACGTGGCGACTTCGGTCTATCCCGGCGCGCGCACCGTCATAAGGGTCCTCGACATCGGCGGCGACAAGCTCCTGCCCGGCGTCACGCCCGAGCCCAACCCGTTCCTCGGCAACCGGTCCCTGCGCTTCCTGCTTTCGTCGCCCGCCGTGTTCCGCGCCCAGCTGCGCGCCATCCTCCGCGCCTCCGCGCGCGCACCGGTCGCCGTGATGTATCCGATGGTGGCCACGCTCGACGAGCTTCGCGCCGCGAACGCCGAACTGGGCCACGCCATGTCGCAGCTCGCCTTCGCCGGCATTCCGTTCGACCCCGGCATCCGTCGCGGCGCGATGATAGAGCTTCCCAGCGCCGCGCTGAACGCCGCCGCCATAGCCGCCGAAACGGACTTCCTTTCCATCGGCACGAACGACCTCGTGCAGTACACCCTCGGCGCTGACCGCGGCAACGACTCCGTGGCCTACCTCTACCAGCCGCTCAACCCCGCCGTGCTGAAGCTTGTGGACATGACCGCGCGCGCCGCCGCCGGGGCCGGCATACCCGT
This sequence comes from uncultured bacterium, assembly GCA_902799715.1. Lineage (GTDB taxonomy): Bacteria > Verrucomicrobiota > Kiritimatiellia > RFP12 > UBA1067 > CADCBS01. Next base: position 24,914 of record CADCBS010000003.1, read on the forward strand.
GGCGGTGTGCGGCGAATCCGCGTCCGACCCCGTCGCCGCCGCCGTGTGGGTGGCCCTCGGCGTGGACGAGCTTTCCATGTCCTGCGGCTACGTGCCTTCGATCAGGCGCGCGCTTTCCGCGCTTTCTTCTTCCGCCCTCGACGGCCTGGCCGCGGAAATCCGCAGGAGATGGGACCGCGGCACGGCTTCCGACATGCAGGATTTCGTGCGCGGATATCTTTCGTCGCACGTTTCCGACCCGGCTTCGGCATCCCTGTTCCAGCTTCCGGGAAATGTCTGAGAAACGCTCATACGCCCTCTGGCTCGACTGGCCCATGGAATGCTTCCGCCTGTCGGACGCGCAGGCCGCGCGCTTCGCCGCCATGGCGCCGCGCGGCGCGGAAGTCGCCGTTTGCCGCTCGCGGGCGGCGTTTCTCCGCGCGCTCCCGTCCGCCACCCATGCGCTCGTGTGGGAGTTCGACTGGCGCTGGTTCGCGCGCGCGCCGCGCCTGCGCCTGCTCGCCACGCCCTCCGCCGGACGCGAGTGGATGCCCCCGCCGTCGAAGGTTCCCCCCGGCGTCTCCGTGCGCCACGGCGCGTTCCACGGCGCGATCATGGCCGAAACCGCCGCGGCGTTCATCCTCGCCCACGCGCGCGGACTCTACCGCTGCGCCGAAATGCAGCGCGCCGGCGACCCTTGGCCGCGCACGCCGCTTTCGCCTTTCTGCCGCACCGTGGCCGGAACCTCGGCCGTCGTCCTCGGCTACGGATCCGTGGGCCGCGCCGTCGGCGCGCTCCTCCGCAAGCTCGGCGTGCGCGTGGCCGGCGTCAGGCGCAGGAACGTCCGCTCCCTGCCGCGCCTGCTCGAAAACGCCGACTGGCTGATCGCCGCGCTTCCTTCCGACACCGGCACCGACGATATGATCGGCCCGGAGCTTCTTTCGCGCCTCCCTCCCCGCGCGGTGCTGGTGAACGTGGGCCGCGGCAACTGCATCGACGAGCCTGCGCTCGTGGACGCTCTGCGGCGCGGGAACCTCGCCGCCGCCTACCTCGACGTCGTGAAGAACGAACCGCTTTCTCCGTCCTCCCCTCTCCACCCCGCGAACATCGACGGGCTGCGCACCGCCGGCGGCCGGCGCCTTGCGGACGTCCTGCACCTCCTCCCCCACGCCTCCGCATTCTCGCCCGCTTATCTCGACGCGTTCTTAGGCGAACTGCGCGCGGCCGGCTGCCTGTGAAGTTTTTTTGCGATGACGGAAAGGCATGAAATAGTTTCCCCCGGAGCCATGGCGGATCTCGCGCGGTCGTTCCTCCCCCGGCTGTCGCCCGGCGACGTCGTCTGCCTGGAAGGCGACCTCGGCGCGGGCAAGACGACCTTCGTGCAGGCGCTCGCCGCCGCCGCGGGCGTCGGGCGCCCCGTCACGTCGCCCACGTTCTGCCTCGTGTCGGAATACGCCGCGCGCGACTGGCCCCTCGTGCACATGGATCTCTACAGGCTCTCCGGGCCGGACGACGTGCTCGACATCGGGTGGGAGGATTTCGTTTCGCGGAACGCCGTGATTTTCGCAGAATGGCCCGGATGCGCAGGCGATCTCGTCCCGCCAGACGCCTGGCACATACGCATCTCCCACGGCGCCGACCCGCAGTCCCGCACCGTGGAGATATCGAAGGCGGACCCGCCCGGAGTCTGATTCCATGCCATACGTAGCAGGAACCGGAAAGGAACATCCGATAAAACAGTGAAACCGACATAGGCGGCCAAGCCGCCACGGCCACACGTCTGGCACGGCCGCGCGTTCCGTGCGACCTGAAACGCAGGGCGGAGTGGCAAAAGACGATTTAGCATCAACGCTAACAAGTCGTTCCCCTGAAATACTACCACTATTTCAAAACTGAACGACATGTGAGTGGAGATGCGTCCGTATGGGCGCATTCTCCTTTTCCGTGTATTCAGTTTAAGCCTGTGGTAGGGCTTCAGGGGAGTGCACGGGAAGGAAAATGCGCTCTTTTTTTATGCATTGGACGTGGTGTCCGGCGGCGGCGTGATGAGCGCTAAGTTCATAATGACGCACTTGAGTCACCATGATAATCGACAACAAAACAACTTCTGCAACTGCAAGCGCGAAAACCGTCACTACTGCGGCAGGATTCATTGAAAAAAATCTGTCAGGCGGGAAAGGTTCGTTCGATGTTGTGACTGGATTTTTTACCGTTGCCGCGCTTGACTGGCTGAGCAGCTTCGCGCCAGAACAAATTCGTCTCGTCCTGGCAAAAATCGCCGGCATGGACAACGGCCCCAGCCGTATCGTCGATCTTCTGACAGGCAAGTGCAACATCAAGAGCGGCTTCACGATTTCCTCCAAAGCTAAAAACGCCATAGCATTCTTGAAACGCGGAGCGGTCGACGTGCGGACCGTTGACAACGCATTCTGCCACGCAAAGGCATATCTGTACAAGGATGCTTCGCCGGAGAATTCGTTCTACCTTATGGGAAGCTCTAACCTGACGGAATCAGGTCTTGGCATGACCCCATCGTCGAATCTCGAACTCAATGTGGCTGGACTGGGCGAATCGGACAAGAACTTCTCGGATTTGTCCGACTGGTTTTCAAACCTATGGAATCGCATCGCGATGGAGCGCATCCACGTGATTGAAAACGGCAGTAAAGTCGTAAAAACCGCCAAGCAGCATTTTATCGATCTCATCTCACGCCTCTTCCACGACTACACCCCGCTTGAAATCTACTACAAGATACTGTTTACGCTCTTTATCGACCAAATCGAGAACTCTCCGCTCCTTGCCGGCCAGACAGGGACGCGGTTCGCCGATTCCGAAATCTTCAAGACGCTTTTCAACTATCAGAAGCGCGGTGCGATTTCGCTCGTGAACATGCTCACTGCCTACAATGGTGCTATTCTCGCAGATGCCGTGGGGCTCGGAAAGACCTTTACAGCCCTTGCCGTCATCAAGTATTTTCAGGAGCAAGGCTACACGACCGTAGTGTTTTGCCCAAAGAAACTTGAGCAGAACTGGACACAGTACCAGTACCACGCCAATTCCCGCTTCGAGCGCGACGCATTCCACTACGAAGTCCGCTTCCACACAGACCTTCAGGACAGACGGCTGGAGGACAACTACGACAAGCTCAAGTTGAGTTACATAAATACAATCGGCAAATTGCTCTTCGTCATCGACGAAAGCCACAACCTGCGCAATGACAAGTCCGGACGCTACCAGTATTTCGTCGAACACCTGCTCAAGGCGAATTCCTCCGCCGACATCAAGGTGCTGGAACTTTCCGCAACTCCTGTCAACAACCGTCTTATCGACGTACGCAACCAGTTCAAGCTCTTCGTTCGCGGCGCAGACGATGGCTTCAAAGACGAAAAGTTCGGCAGCATCCCTTCTCTGGAAGCCCTTTTCGCCGTTGCACAGAAAGCCGTCGATAAATGGCTTAAGACGCCGGGCCGCAAGATCGCAGGGCTTGTCGCCGCTCTTCCGCCGAGATTCTTCAACCTAACCGACAAGCTCATAGTGGCGCGCACCCGCGCAATGGTCGAGAAGGCAGAGAAGGTATCGCTCGGTTTTCCCAAAAAGAACAAGCCCGAAAACATCTACCTCGGTGTAAGCGACATGGGAACGCTCAAAACGTTTGAAGACATAAAAACAGCAATGCTCAAGCCCAATCTTGTGGCCTACATGCCATCTTTCTACACCAATGCAAAGACAGTCCCAGTCCCAATAACGCAGAACGCGCGTCAGAAGCAGTTTGTCCTTGTAAAGATGATGGGGATGCTCTTCGCAAAACGACTCGAAAGCAGTTGGCATTCTTTTGACATTACCATTTCGAATGTCCTCGACGCTCACAAGAACGCTCTCGATAAGGCTGAGAATTACAAACGCTGCAAGGTCGATTCTTCGGCAAACGAAAACTATTCCAAACTGTCCGAGGAGGAGAAGGAGGAAATCGATGCGCTCTCGCTGGGCAGGCAGAATCCGATTTCTTTTTCCCAAATTACCAGACTCGACGATTTCATCAAAGACCTCAAGAGCGATATCAAAGACTTGGAATCCCTGAAGTCCGACATTGACGCTTTCGCCAAGGAACTTGATGCCGGTACGTGCACCGATCCCAAACTCGAGAAACTCAAAGAAATACTCCATAACAGGCTGGAAAACGGAAAGAAAGTCATAGTATTCACCACCTACACCGATACAGCCACATACATCTACGATAGACTGAAGACGGAATTCCCCCGCATTGCGCGCGTCGACGGCGACGGGGCCACATCGCCGTCAGGCAGCGGCGACAGGCGTGAAAAATCATTCCAGGACGTTTTAGGCCGCTTCGCCCCGCAGAGCAAGCTTTATCGCGAATTCGACTGGACAGACGACTACCTGGCGCATTTCGGTGCCGGGTCGCCATTCTTTGATGAAAGCTCGCGCAAGTGGAATGTTCCGTTTGAAGACTGGAAGAATATGATCGCAACTCTCGCTCCATCCAACATCCGTGCGCAAAAGGTCAAGATGCTGCTCGATACACCCGTCGATGTTTTGATCGCCACCGACTGCATCAGCGAAGGCCAGAATCTGCAGGACGCCCAGACGGTCGTCAACTACGACATCCACTGGAATCCGGTCCGCATTGTCCAGCGGCTGGGCCGCATTGACCGCATCAATTCCCCGAACGAATACGTCGATTGCGTCAACTTCTGGCCCGCCAAGGACTACGACGACTACATACGCCTATACCAGCGAATCGACGCACGCTTTTCCTCCATGACGCTCGTAGGTGCCGAAATCCCCAAAGTCGAGGAAGCCATCGATACAAAACTCGCCGACAATCCCCTCATTACGGAGAACGAGAGCAAGCTTCTGAAATCGCTCGCCGACGAGAATCTGCCGGACGAAGGCGACGACGAATCGTCCTTCGGTCTCCACGACCTCTCGCTCGAAGACTTCCGGCAAGACCTTATGGATTATCTCCAGGCAAACAAGGCTGAACTTGAAAAAATACCCTACGGCGTCTATTCCGGTTTCCGGCTGGAGGACGACCTCTTCACCACCGTACCCGCGGGTGTCGTGGCGCTCGTCGCCACTCCTTGCCGCGAGGTAGGCGCGGAAAGCCACAAGTACGAGCGCTTCAAGCTGCTTTTGCGTCCCGTAGGCCAGGATTGCGGCATCGTGGCGGCAGAGCATGAATTCAACCGCAAGGAAATTCTTTCCATCCTCGCGCGTCACAAAAACCGCCCACGCGTCGTTCCTCCGGGAATTGACGCAGGCGATGACGGTGCCATAGCTCCGTTCCGGCGCGCAATTGTCGGCACAATGGGACGCGAGGAACTTGTCCGCGAGCAGCACAATTGTCTTATGGACGCCTTCAACGGCGTTTTAGATTCGTCATCGGGAAATGCGGCAAAGAAGGTGGAGACTATCGAAGAGGCGCTTGATCCCAACAAGTGGGATTTGATTGCATGGGAGGTTGTCGGCAAATGAGCATCGACATGTCAGCCGCCTTTGCGGGCAAAAACATACTTGATGCGTCCAAGGCGCTTCTCGCGCAACTGAACGTTGCCGTACGCTCGGCGACCACGAGCCCCATCTCTCATTCGGAACTCGCCCCGGTAGCGAACAAGGCAGTCGACAACGCATTGTCAAAACTGGCCGAACTCTATTACGCAGGCAACATAGGCGAGGAAAGCTTCAGCGGAAATTTCCATAACCTCCCAGATGGCTACAAGGGGATGATGGTATTCTCCGTCGAGGCAAAGAAAGGCGTGTCATTCACGCGAAGCGATATTTCCGCGCTCACGCGCGCCCTGAACCGCCTCTCGAAGTACGCTCCAGTCTTGCTCGTCGCACGAGAGGGCGAAGTCTTCTCGCTCGCCCTTGCCGAGCGCATCCCCTACGTCCGCGCCGCAAAACCGGGCGAAAAGGCCGGGCGCGTCATCATGCTGCGCGGCATTTCCATCGCTTCGCCGCACCGCGGCCATCTCGACATCCTCGAACGCATCGCCGCCCACGGCACGAGCACCTACGAGGACTTCTACCGTTACCTTATAGAAAACGTACTCTCCGTTTCCGTGCTCACAAAGCAGTTCTATAGCGAGATACAGAACTGGTATTTCTGGGCGCTCAAGAAAGAGCAGCACGTGGCATTTCCGAATGCACTGGACGACGATTCGGACGACGAGAAGTACAATGCCGAGAACATCATCCGCCTGATCACCCGCCTGATCTTCACATGGTTTATGAAGGAGAAAGGGCTTGTTAACAAGGCGCTCTTCGACACGGACTTCCTTTCGCGGGCATTGCGCCATTTCAACCCTAACGGCCAGATTACCGACTCTGCCGCAAGCGACGCGGCTCATTCCTGTACCTACTACCGGGCGATTCTCCAGAACCTCTTTTTCGCCACCTTCAACCAGGAAATCAAAGATCGCTGTTTTGTCAAAGAGTGGAACGACACTCAAAAACGACATGTCAAAAATTACTACCGGGGCGCGAAGCTCTTCAACGAAAAGGATGAGAACAAGATCATTGACTACTTCAACGGCTCTCCATTCGTTAACGGCGGACTATTCGAGTGCCTGGACAACGTGGAGCAGAACGGACAAGTCTATTCGTGGGACGGGTTTTCAAACAATGAATTTGAGCATGGACTTTTGAATTGTGCGCTCATTCCTGACTGCCTCTTCTTCGGCGGTGAGACAACCACCGACCTTTCCGAGTTTTTCAAGAAGGACAAGTCCGCCAAGAGCGTGAAGGTTCGCGGCATCATCAACATCCTCAACGACTACGTATTCACGATTGAAGAAAACACGCCGTCCGACGAGGACGTGGCACTTGACCCGGAACTGCTCGGCAAGGTATTCGAGAACCTGCTCGGCTGCTACAATCCCGAAACGCAGCAAATGGCGCGAAACGCCACAGGGTCGTTCTACACGCCCCGCGAGATCGTGAACTACATGGTAAAGGTCACGTTGAAGTCCTACCTAAAGCGCGCCTGCCCCAAGGTCGTCCCCGCCGAGATCGACGCGCTCGTTGAGGGTGTTGCCGAACTCGCCGAGATGCCGTCCGTCAAGGAGTACGCCAAGGATATCCTGACTGCGCTCTTTAAGGCCAAGATTCTCGATCCAGCCTGCGGTTCTGGCGCATTCCCGATGGGCATCATGTCAGCGATGGTCGAGATTCTGCGAACGGTCGATCCTGATAATAAGCACTGGTACGAAATCGTCCTGAAGGAGTCCCTTGACGAGGCTGCGTCCATCGCTGATGTCGGTGACGAGCAGGAGCGGTCAGTTCTCAAGACGCAGATCGAATACGACTTTAACGAGCGCGTGGATCACCCGGACTATGCCCGCAAGCTCTACATCATCGAACATTGCATCTTCGGGTCGGACATCCAGCCTATTGCCGTCCAGATTTCACGGCTTCGTTTCTTCATCACGCTTCTCTGCGAGCAGACGAAGAACGACGACCCGACGAAGAACTACGGCATCACGCCGCTCCCAAACCTTGAATCGAATTTCGTCGCCGCAAACTCGCTCCTTTCCATCGACCTGAAGGACATGAGGGAACTGCTCGGCCAGAAGAAGATCGTTTCGCTCGTCAAGCAGCTTCGTAGCATCCGCCATCAGCTCTTCCTGCCCAAGACCTCCGACAAGAAGAAGCGTCTCCAGAAGAAGGACGAGGAACTGCGTGACGCGATTTCCGCTGCCGCCGAAGAGCTTTACGACGAGAACATCAAGCAGATGTGCGCGATGCTCGAAGCCGACATCCGCCGCTGCGACGAAGAGCTTGCGAAACTTGGGGAGGATGACTTCAAGGACGTGATGCAGGAAGTAGAGGAAGTCGATTTGTTTGGCGAGAAGACGGTAACAACAAAGACAATAGTCGGTAAGGGTAATGCAATTGCAAAACGAAAAGCGGAAGCGGAAACTTCAATAGCATCGCTCAAGAACGCCTCACGAAAGGAGCGACTTCTCACCGACCTCAAGCGCCTCGTTGCCTGGAATCCTTTTGCGTTCAATGTTGCAGAAGCATTCCTCGATCCTGAATGGATGTTTGGCGTAAAAGATGGGTTTGATGTCGTTATCGGTAATCCTCCATATATTCAGTTGCAGGCTAACGGAGGACTATTGGCAAACTTCTATGTTGACAAAGGTTTTGAAGCCTTTGACAGGATGGGCGATCTTTATTGCCTTTTCTATGAGCGAGGAAATAAGCTTGTGCATAAGAACGGGGCAATGTGTTACATTACATCCGATAAGTGGATGCGAAACGGGTATGGCGAGAAACTGCGAAACTATCTCATTGCAAATTCAGATTGCCGGTTGCTGATTGATTTCGATGATCTCCAAATTTTTGAAGCTGCTACAGTTGAAACCAACATTCTCCTGTCCTTGCGGCAGGCATCAAAGGTTTGTAGTCCATCTTGTTGTTCTATTAGGGAGCTTAATTCAAGCAGCCTTGAAGAGCAAGTAGAGTTGAAAGCGCAGAACTGTGTTTTTGACATAGGAAAGAGTTGGACTATCACTTCGCCGATTGAAGGACGTATCAAGGACAAGGTTGAAGCAAAGGGGCTCCAAATCAAACAATGGAATGTGAGATTGTTCCGTGGGATTCTTACGGGATACAATCCAGCCTTCTTGATTGACGATCAGAAACGCGATGAGATTATCTCTAAGGACGCTAAAGCAGACGCTATTATCAAGCCCGTGTTAAGGGGAAAAGACATAAAACGATATTATTGCACACAGACGATGTGGTTGATTGATTCACATAATGGAGTGCGTAATAAGATTAACCGTATTGATATAAACGACTACCCGTCTGTCAAGGAACATCTCGATATGTTTCAATCGGCTCTTGTCAAAAGAGGTGATAAAGGTGACACACCATATAATTTAAGGGATTGCGCTTATTGGGAAGACCTTTCTAAACCAAAGATTGTTTGGGGCGAGCTTTCTGACAGAGCTAAATTTGTGTTAAGCGAGTGCTATTTGCTAAACACCGGATTCTTCATGGTTGGAGAAAGACTGCCATACATTTTGGGCTTGTTAAATTCAAAGCTTGTTGCATGGTACTTTAGTTTCATCGGAACAAAGTCTGGAATGGGAACAACGCGATGGCTGAAATATACGATTGAACAATTACCGCTTGTTGTTCCCAATCAAGATCAGGACGACGAGATTTCCTCACGAGTTAATGCGATCCTCGCTGCGAAGAAATCCGACCCATCCGCCGACACTTCGGCGTTGGAAGTAGAGATAGACGAAAAGGTATTCGATCTCTACGGCCTCACGCCGGAGGAGCGCGAGATCGTGAAGGAAAATGGAAAGTGAGGACATGGACAATCGCGCCTCTGCGACGGTTGCGACATTATCCAGAGCCGACTCTCTCTTAGGTGCATAGAAATCCTGCGCTTCGACGAGATCGAACTCCGCAAGGGCTGTGAGCCGGACGTTTTTCATTTTAGAGGGCGGCTCTCCGGGCGGCAAGGCGGGCCTTTACTTCGGATCAGTCGTAAACCGGGAGCTTCCCCTCGGCGTAAAGCTTCTCCCTGCGGGCCAATTCGCGTTCATGCCATGCGGGGGGAGTGTACTCGGCCGAAGATGTTTCAAGAGACTCCCAAAGATAGTCCATCGTCTGGACTTTCTCGGCGACATCCATTTCGTCGATTGCTTTCATCACGGCAGGCATGTTGGTGTTTCCTTTCGTCGCGCAATATTCCGTGGAATCATTTTGCCTTCTTGCGCGTTCACAGACAGACGGATTACAACACAATCTCCTTGCAAATTGCAATTAGAACCTGCAAATTGCAAAGCGGAAATCGGGAAGCGGAAAGAGGAGACGGGGTGATCAATGAACTTGACTATCCTGCGAAAGGCGTCGCCGCGCCGAGGGGGCGTGCTTTAGATTTCATCCGCGCCGTAATCTCATTTCCAGCCGGACGAGTGCGGCGCGTTGGGACAACGCGCCCTGCCACGACGAAGCGAATCGGCGATGCGTTGAATCGGTAGGGCGGCTTGTCCTCAAGCCGCCGCCCGGGACGCGCATAAAATGTGCAAATGTTGCCAATATCCAATAGAATTACGACCGGTGCGCAATTCAGCCGTTCTACATGCTCTACATGTTCTACACGGACAATCAAATTCATCCGCACCGTAATCTCGTTTCCAGCCGGACAAGTGCGGCGCGTTGGGACAACGCGCCCTACCACGACGAAGCGAACCGGTGATGCATTGAATCGGTAGGGCGGCTTGTCCTCAAGCCGCCGCCCGGGACGCGCATAAAATGTGCAAATGTTGCCAATGCCCAATTCCAATATCCAATAGAAAAAAGGCCGCTGCGCAATTCAGCCGTTCTGCATATTCTACACTTCTACACGGCCAATCAAATTCATCCGCACCGTAATCTCGTTTCGCCGGCGACACGGGCGAATCCATTGCCGGGCGGCGGTTGAAGCCGAAAGCCGCACTGCTTCCGAAGCCGGATGCCGGATGTCCGATGCCGGGCGACGAGACGACTGTTCCGTCCGTCTCGGAGACGATACGCGGAGCGTCGTTCAAGGGGAAGGTGAAGATATATGTTTTCGCGCACGGCGGCTACGCCTACAACGAGGAGTTCGAGGAGGTGGCGGACAAGGTGGAGCTGTGCGCGCTTCCGGCGGCGATCCGAAACGCCTATCGCCGGATGATCGGGAAGTGCCGTCCTCAGGAGGATGGAGAATGAGAGAGGAAGTTTCTGTATTCGATTCCGCTCTTTCCCGCCGGCAGGTCGCGTCCCGCATAGACCACCGTCGGCGCAATGGACTCCGGCTGGAGCGCCAAATACTGCTTCAGACCGGCTTCAAGCGACGCTGTCTGCGTCATTGCCGACTTTATCTCGATCGGACGGAAACCGTCGCCCGTGCGCAGCAGGGCGTCGACCTCGATGCCGTCGGACGTCCTGAAGAAGAAGAGCTCGTCGCCGCTGTCCGCGTTTCTGATGCGCTTCATCAGTTCGGAGACGACGAGATTTTCGAAGAGATTCCCGCGAAGGGGGTCGCGCGCCACCTGTCCGGCGGTGCGAAGCCCGAGAAGATAGGAAGCCAGCCCCGTCTCCGTGAAGTAGATCTTCGGCGTCTTGACAAGCCGCTTGCCGATGTTCGAGTGGTATGGCTGAAGCCTGAACACGATGAAGGACGCCTCCAGCACGTCTATCCATTCCCCGAGCGTCGTATGGCTGACCCCTACCTCGCCGGACATGGAATTGAGATTGAGAAGCTGCCCGACCCTGCCGGCGAGCAGGGTGATGAACCTGTTGAAGGCGGACGTGCTGCGGATGTTGGCGAGAAGCCTGACGTCCCGTTCCACATACGAGTTCAGGTAGTTTCTGTAGTATGTGGAAGCCTCCATGCCGGAAGTCGCCAGCTCGGGCATCGTGCCGCGCAGGATGAGCGAGTCGGGATCGGTCTTCGGCTTGTCGGGACCTTGCGCGAGTTCGCTAAAAGTGAGGGGAAGAAGCTCGAGGAATGCGCTTCGCCCTGCAAGCGACTGCGTCACGGTCTGCTTGAGCATGGGCTGATGCGAGCCGGTGAGGATGTACTGGCCCGGAACGGCTCTTCGCTCGTCCACCATCGGCTGTATCGCAGAAGCGAGATTCGGCACGCGCTGGATCTCGTCGATGATCAGCGGAGGCTTGTACACGGCGAAGAAGCGGCGATAGTCGTTCTCCGCCATTTCCCGCGTCTCTGGATCTTCGAGATTGACGTATCCGTAGGAGGGGAAGCACGCCTTTGCGAGCGTAGTCTTGCCGGACTGGCGCGGTCCGACAATCGTGAGCACCGGGAATTCCCGGGCGCGTTGCTTGGCGATCTTCGACATTTCGCGTGGAATCATTTTGCCTCCGTGTGCGTTCACAGACGGATTGTACCACAATCTCCTTGCAAATTGCAATTAGAACCTGCAAATTGCAAAGCGGAAATCGGGAGGCGGAAAGAGGAGACATGGTGATCAATGAACTTGACTATCCGCGAAGGGCGTCGCCGCGCCGAGGGGCGTGCTTTCGATTTCATCCGCACCGTAATCTCGTTTCGGTGGCGGGGGTGTTTGCGGCGCGTTGGGACAACGCGCCCTACCACGACGAAGCGAACCGGCGATGCGTTGAATCGGTAGGGCGGCTTGTCCTCAAGCCGCCGCCCGGGACGCGCATAAAATGTGCAAATGTTGCCAATACCCCATTCCGATATTCAATAGAAACAATGCCGGTGCGTAATACAGCTGTTCTACATGCTCTACATGTTCTACACGGACAATCCAAATAGAGGCCGGACGACGAGACGCCAGGAGAACGGCGACATAATTTCAGCGCGGCGGGGTTTGCGGTTTTCGGCGCGAAATAGTAAACTTGCCGCCAATGAAAACAGGCAAGATAGATGTGGCATACGTGGCCGAACTCGCACGTATCGAGCTGACGGACGAGGAGAGCGCGCTTTTCCAGTCCCAGCTGGAGAAGATAGTCGGCTACGTGGACAAGATCAAGGAACTCGACGTGGAAGGCGTGGAGCCGACTCTCTTCGGGCGCGACCTGACGAACGTCATGCGCGACGACGAGGTGCGTCCGTCGATGGACAGGGAGACGGCGCTGGCGAACGCCCCGATGAGGACGGACGCGGAATTCCGCCTGCCGAAGATCGTGGAGGGCGCCGAATCATGAACCTTTGGGAACTTGGCGTTGTCGATGCCGCGGAGCTGCTGTCAAAGCGCGAGGTGTCGTCGGAAGAGCTGACGAAGGCCGTGATCGGCCGCGTGCGCGATTGCGACGGGAAGACCGGCGCGTACCTGACATTCGACGAGGAAGGCGCGCTCGCGGCCGCGCGCGATGCCGACGCCCGCCGCGCCGCCGGCGAGGACGGTCCGCTGCTGGGCGTGCCTGTGGCTATAAAGGACCTGATAAACGTGAAAGGCCAGCCGTGCACGTGCGCCTCGAAGATCCTGAAGGGCTACGTGTCGCCGTACGACGCCACGGTGACGGAGCGGCTGAAGACCGCAGGCGCGGTGTGCGCAGGGCGCACGAACATGGACGAATTCGCGATGGGGTCGTCGTGCGAGAACTCCGCGCTGGGCGAGACGCGCAACCCCTGGAACCTCGAATTCGTGCCCGGCGGATCGTCGGGCGGAAGCGCGGCGGCGGTTGGCGGCGACCTTGCGATCGCCGCGCTGGGCACCGACACGGGCGGCTCAATACGCCAACCGGCCGCGTTCTGCGGATGCGTGGGGGTGAAGCCGTCGTACGGGCGCGTATCGCGCTTCGGCGTGACGGCGTTCGCGTCGTCGCTCGACCAGGTCGGGCCGATGACGAAGACGGTGCGCGATTCGGCGCGGCTGCTCGGCGCGCTCTGCGGCGCGGACGGGCGCGACGGCACGATGCCGCCGGAGCCGGTGCCGGACTTCGAGGCCGCAACGTCGAACCCCTCCCCCAAGGGTCTCAAGATAGGCGTGCCCAGGGAATATTTCATGGAAGGAACCTCCCCCGAAATCGTGGAATCCGTGAAGAAGGCGGCCGACGAGATGGCCCGCGCAGGCGCGGAGGTCGAAGAGGTTTCGCTGCCGCACACTGACTACGCGATGGCCGTGTACTACGTGATAGCGCCGGCGGAGGCGTCCGCGAACCTGTCGCGCTTCGACGGCGTGAGGTACGGATACCGCTCGCCGCGCTCGGAGGACGTCTTCACGCTTTACACGCGCACGCGCGCCGAAGGCTTCGGCCAGGAGGTGAAGCGCCGCATAATCATGGGAACGTACGTGCTGTCGTCCGGACACTACGACGCGTACTACGGCCGCGCGCAGAAAGTGCGCACGCTGGTGCGGCGCGATTTCGAGAAGGCGTTCGCGAAAGTGGACGCGCTGCTCGCGCCGGTCACGCCCTCCCCCGCGTTCAAATTGAAGGCGGTGCTGGAGCCGCTGCAGATGCACCTGTCCGACATCTTCACCGTGCCGGCGTCCGTCGCCGGCGTGTGCGCGATGTCGGTGCCGTGCGGATTGTCGGCGGGCGGCCTGCCGCTCGGCGTGCAGTTCATATCGGCCGCGTTCGCCGAAGAGAAGATGTTCCGCGCCGCGGCGGCGTACGAAGCGCTGCGCGGCCCCATGCCGAAGCCGCGGCTGTAGACGCGCCGCACAGGAGTCGATCAAAATGGAAAAACGCAGGATAGTGGCAACATCGGCCCTGCCGTACGCGAACGGCGACATACACCTGGGGCATCTCGTGGAATATCTGCAGACCGACTTCTGGACCCGTTTCCAGAAGATGCGCGGCCACGACTGCCTCTACATCTGCGCCGACGACACGCACGGCACGCCCGTGATGATCAGGGCGCGCGACGAAGGGCGCACGCCAGAAGAGGTGATCGAATCCGCGCACGCCGCGCACTCGCGCGACTTCGCGGGGTTCGAGATCGGCTTCGACAACTACTACACCACGAACTCCCCCGAGAACAAGGCGTTCTGCGAGGAGATATTCGCCGCGATGGAGAAGTCCGGCGCGGTGACGGTCCGCAACGTGCCGCAGTTCTACTGCGACAAGTGCGGAATGTTCCTGCCGGACAGGTACGTGAAAGGCGTGTGCCCCAAGTGCGGCGCGGAGGGCCAGTACGGCGACAACTGCGACAAGTGCGGCGCCACCTACGCCGCCGAGGAGCTGAAGTCCCCGTACTGCGCGAAATGCGGCGGCACGCCCGCGCTGCGCGACGCCGAACAGCTTTTCTTCGAGCTCGAGCCGTACCGGGACTTCCTGTCCAAGTGGCTTCCCGCGCACACGTCGAAGTCGATCGCGAACAAGCTTTCCGAGTGGTTCGGCGAACCGCTGCGCGGATGGTGCATCTCCCGCGCCGCGCCGTATTTCGGATTCCCGATCCCGGGACATCCCGGCAGATTCTTCTACGTGTGGGTGGACGCGCCGGTCGGGTACCTCGCGAGCCTGAAGAACTGGTGCACCGCGCATGGACAGGATTTCAAGGACTGGTGGGCGGATCCCAAGACGGAACGCTACCACTTCATCGGCAAGGACATCATCCGCTTCCACTGTCTGTTCTGGCCGGCGATGCTGGAATCGGCGGGATTCGCCACGCCGGACAAGGTTTTCGTGCACGGGTTCCTGACGGTCAACGGCGAGAAGATGTCGAAGACGAAGGGGACGTTCGTGAACGCGCGCACGTACCTGGAGCATCTGCCGGCGTGGGCGCTGCGCTATTACTACGCGTGCAAGCTCGGCCCGGGCGAAGAAGACATGGACATGAATCTGGACGATTTCGTCCAGCGCGTGAACTCCGACCTTGTGGGCAAGATAACGAATCTCGCGAGCCGCGGCGCGCAAATGCTGAACAAGCATCTTGGCGGAAGGCTCGGCACGCTCGACGACGAAGGCCGCGCGCTGGCGGACGCCGCGCGCGGACGCGCCGAGGCGATCGCCGCGCACTACGAGGCGCGCAGGTTCTCCCACATCCCCGCGGAAGTCGCCGCGATCGCGGACGCCGCCAACAAGTACTTCGACGAAAAGCAGCCATGGAAGACGGTCAAGGATCCGGCCAAGGCGGAAGAGACGCGCACGGTCCTGACGGCCGTGATGAACGTTTTCCGCATCATGGCGATCTACCTGAAGCCCGTCCTGCCGTCGTACGCGCAGAAGGCGGCGGCGCTCTTCAAGGAAGACGCGTGGACGTGGTCCGACCTGGAGAAGACGGCCGAGGCCAGGGAAATCGGTCCGTACGAATATCTTGCGACGAGGATCGACCCGGCGCAGGTCAAGGCGATGACGGAGGCGGCGACGCAGAAGCCGGCCGACACCGGCGAAGTGGCGCACGAGTCGCGCGCATCGAAGAACAAGGCCGCTCGGCGCGCGGCCGCGGCGGAAGGCGCCGCGGTCCCTCCCCCGGCCAAGCCGGAAATCGCGTTCGAGGATTTCGAGAAGCCCGACCTCCGCGTGGCGACGGTGCTTGAATGCAAGGAAGTGCCGAAGTCGCAGAAGCTGCTCGAATTCCGTCTCGATTGCGGGCCGCTCGGCGAGCGCACCGTGTTTTCGGGAATCCGCCAGGCGTATCCCGATCCGTCGGCGCTGAAAGAGCGCCAGGTGCTTTTCGTCGCGAACCTCCCCCCGCGCAAGATGTCGGTGGGGGTTTCCGAAGGGATGATACTCTTTGCGGGAACGCCTGGAAAGGACGGCGGCGTGCTGTCGCCTTCCTCCCCCGCGGCGCCGGGGACTCCAGCGACCTGACGTTCCGGCGGGACGCGCCGCCGCAGTGCGCGGCGGCGCGGAAGGGAAGTCACTGCGCCGGCGGCTTTGCGGCGGCCGGATCCCTCTTCGCCGCGCGCAGCCAGGCCATGCGCTTGGCGATAGTCGCTTCGTAGCCGGAGTCTTTCGGCTTGTAGTATTCCGCCGGGATTCGCAGATAGGCCTGGTCGACAACCGTGGCCGGGTAGTCGTGCGGGTACTTGTACCCGTCGTGCTCTTCGGCGCCGATAGCTTTCACGTGGACGTTCTTCAGATGTTCCGGGACGGGCTGGACGCGGCCGGACCTGATGTCGGCCGAAGCCTTTTCGAGCGCCATGTAGGCGGCGTTCGATTTCGGGGCGGTCGCGAGGTATGCGGTGGCCTGGGCGAGCGATATGCGGGCTTCCGGCATGCCGACGAACTCGACGGCGTGCATTGCGGCCACGGCCACGGTAAGGCCGCGCGGGTCGGCGTTGCCGATGTCCTCGCTCGCGGAAATCACAAGGCGGCGCGCGATGAACCGCGGATCCTCCCCCGCGGAGACCATTTTGGCGAGCCAGTACATCGCGGCGTCGGGGTCGCTGCCGCGGATGGATTTGATGAAAGCGGAGATCGTGTCGTAGTGGCCGTCCTCGTTCTTGTCGTACTGCACGCGGCGGCGCTGGACGCATTCCTGCATCGTGCCGAGGGAAATCTTTATCTTGCCGTCGGGGCCGGGATTTGTGGAAAGGACGGCCACCTCGAGCGCGGTCAACGCGTGGCGCGCGTCGCCGTCGCATATCTCGGCCAGGAAATCGCGCGCCTCCGGGGCGAGTTCGACGGGCAGGGTGCCGAAGCCGCGTTTCACGTCCTTCACCGCCCTGTCAACGAGCACGGCCACGGCCTCTTTCGAAAGCGGCTTCAGCTCGAACACGAGCGAGCGCGACGTGAGAGGCGTGTTCACGAACATGTTCGGGTTGTGCGTAGTGGCGCCGATCAAGATCACCGTGCCGTCCTCGACATACGGAAGAAGGACATCCTGCTGCGCCTTGTTGAAGCGGTGGATTTCGTCGACGAAAAGAATGGTGCCGGGGCCGCCCAGTTCGTGGCGGGCGCGTTCGCATATCTCGCGGATTGCGGCGACGTTCGATAGCACGCCCGAAGCGCGGACGAAACCGCGCTTCGTAGTTTTCGCCACGACCTCGGCGAGGGAAGTCTTGCCGCAGCCGGGGGGGCCGAAGAAAATCACGTTCGTCAGGCGGTCGGCCTCGATCACGCGGCGGAGAAGCTTGCCAGGGCCGAGGATATGCTCCTGGCCGGCGACGTCGTCGAGCGTTTCCGGGCGCATGCGCGCGGCCAGAGGCTCGGAACCGTTCAAAACGGCCATGGCGCCTCCCCTCTTTGCGATAACACGCAACTTAACATAACATCTGTTATGCGCATAATGTGGTATTTTCCGGCGGCGGCGCTTTCTGCGCCGCGACGGGTCCGAGTATATCAAATTTGCCGTCCGGCGTGTCGTTTGGTATAATTGGCGCTTCGCATGGAAGACAAGGACAACAGACAGGAAACGCCGGCGGGACGGTTGACGCTGCCGCTGAAGTACAGGCCGATGACGTTCGAAGACGTCGTCGGGCAGGAACACGTGATCCGCACGCTGCGCCATGCGCTCGCGTCGGGCCGCGTCGCCAACGCATATCTGTTCGTCGGCTCGCGCGGAATCGGCAAGACCACGCTGTCGCGCATTTTCGCCAAGGCGCTGAACTGCCTTTCGCCGGAAGGCGCCGAGCCGTGCGGAAAGTGCGCGAACTGCCGCCAGATCGCGGAAGGCCGCTCGCTGGATGTCACGGAAATCGACGGAGCGTCGCACAACAAGGTCGAGGACGTGCACGACATAATAGAGTCTGTGAAGTTCGCGCCCAGCGTGTCGAAGTACAGGATTTTCATAATCGACGAAGTGCACATGCTCACCGCTGCGGCGTTCAACGCCCTGCTGAAGACACTCGAGGAGCCGCCGCCGCACGTGAAGTTCATATTCGCCACGACGGAAGGCGACAAGGTGCTGCCGACGATCGTTTCGCGCTGCCAGCGGTTCGACCTGCGCCGCATCCAGACCGCCCAGATAGCGTCGCGCCTGCGCAAGATATGCGAGGCCGAAGGCGTGAAGGCGACAGACGACGCGCTGCTGGCGATCGCGCGCGGAGCGGAAGGCGGGATGCGCGACGCGCTTTCTTCGCTCGACCAGCTGATCGCCTTCTCGGGATCGGACATCAAGGAAGAAGACGCCCTTTCGGTGTTCGGCCTTGTTTCGCGCAAATCGCTGGAAGACCTGGCCGGGGCGATAATCGACGGCGACGCCGCGGCGATCCTGCGCGCGGTGGAGCTTTTCGATTCGTCCGGCAAGAACATGCGCAGGCTCTCCGGCGAGTTGATGGGGCATTTCCGCAACGTCCTGGTGTGCAAGACGATGGGGGAGAAGGCCCCGCCCGGGGGAGATCTTTCGCCGGAGCAGGCGCAGACCGTAGCCGCGCAGGCGGCGAAAATAGACGCCTCCAGGATATTCCGCATCGCCGACCTCCTTTCCGGCATGGAGGACCGCCTGCGCCACGTGCTTTCCGTGCGCACGATAATGGAAATGACGCTTCTGAAATGCGCGCGCGTTGCGACGACCGCCACGATAGAAGAGCTGATGCGCGCGGTCCGCGCGCTCAAATCCGGCGCGGCCGGGGGAGGCGGGGGAGGCGTGGCGCCTGCGCCGGCGGATGCGCCGCCGGAACCAGCACCGGCGCCGAAACAGAAACGCGCGGAACTGCCCAGCGCGGCGGAAATAATGGCCAGGTCGCAGCCGGCCGCGGCTCCCGCGCCGGCGGCCGCGGCACCGGCCGCTGCTCCGCAGCCGCAGCCTGAATCGGCGGCCGATGTCGCCACGCGCAAGGAAATCCTCGACGACCCTTACATCAACGATCTTCTCGCGGCGCTTCCCGGCGCCAAGATAGCCGAGATAAAAACGCCGCAGCCTTCCGCAGCGGCAAGCCGAAAGGAAACGCAAAATGGCTGAAGCCGAAACCGCCGCCCGCCCGACCATGAAACTCCTGCCGGGTGACGAAGTGCGCCAGATAATGTGGCGCTTCGAAGACCGCTACGACATCCAGATGGCCGTTGCAGGCGCGCGCCAGGTCGCCCGCTCCACGGTGGCCAAGCTCGTCGCCGACGGCCAGCGCGCCACCCACGACTGGACGCCCGGCAAGAACGCCATGTTCGAGGCTTTCGACGCCGCGGGCGTGACCGCGGCCGCGCTCGACGCCGACTGCGGCGGCATCATCGACGGCCCGAAGAACCTCGCACTCTCGCTGCTTTCGTACGAAGTGGCGTGGGTGGACGGCGGCGCGGCCACGACGTCCTTCGTGAACGACCTCGCCATGGGGCCGATCGCGGAAAAGGGCACGCCGGAACAGCGCAAGCGCTACATGTCGCTCTGCGCGCCCGCGCAGCCGGGGGAGGACAGGAAGACGTGGCGCGGCTCGTTCGCGCTCACCGAGCCGCTTCCGTACGTGGGCGTGGACACCGGCATACTGTCCGGCCGCGTGACCGTTGCGGAGTGGAAGGAAGGGGAGGAGCCGAAGATCCGCGTGGAGAAGCGCGGACGCTTCATCACCAACATCGAAGTGTGCGACTACATCACGATCGCCGCCGACACCGGCGACGACAGGATCAAGACTTCCTGCATGGTGATTGTGGAGGCCACCGACCCCGGCAAGTTCGACCGCGGCGCGAAGACGCGCAAGCTCGTGCACCAGCTTTCCAACACCGGCGATCCCGTGATAGACGTCGTGGTGCCGGCCTCGCGCATCGTCGGCGGATACAAGATCGTCGACGGCCGAATCGTCCCCAACATCTCCCACTCGGAAATCATCGCGCAGGTCTTTTCGAAGACGCGCGTGGGCGTGGGCGTGATGGGCGCCGCCAAGCTGATGTCGGCGGTCGAACCCGTGATCCGCTACCAGCGCACGCGCTTCCGCGGCGCCGCCGGAGTGAACGAAGGCTCGCCCCGCCACACCCTCGGCCTGCAGATGAAGGAAGACTGCACGCAGCGCCTCGCCGACGTCTGGGCCACCGCCGAAGCCGCGTCTTCGCTCGGCTTCGAAATCTCGCGCCTCTTCGACGAGCTCGAGAAGATACAGGACGAGGCGCGCGCGAAGCTCGGCACCGGCCGCGCCATGCTCAAGGCAATGCGCGAACCCGTCGCAAAGGCTGTGGCCACGCTCGAGGCCGGCGGCGACCCGTCGCAGGACCCGGACGTCACGGTGCGCTACGTGTGGCTGTCCGCGCTTTGCAACGTGCTTTGCCCGGCATGCAAGCTGTGGAACACCGGCCACGGGGCCGACAAGCTCCGCCAGGCCGTTTCCCTCATGGGCGGATACGGCATCACCGAAGACTGCCCCGGTTTCCTTTTCTACAAGTGGACCGACGCGCAGCTCGACGCGACGTACGAAGGCCCCGAAGCCGTGCAGCGCCGCCAGATATCCGAAACCATGGGTTCGCCGGTCTTTCTGGCCCAGGCCAAAAAGTGGATCGCCTGCCTGCGCAAGCGCCAGGAGCGCTGGCCCGAGGCCTGCTCCGGCGCGCTCGCGGCCGCCCTCGAACTCTGGCTCTGGACGCGCGACTTCGCCGCGCGCGCCAAGGATCCCGCCGGCCGCCCGCTCGGCTCGTCGCAGCGCCACGGCACGGTGTTCCCGCTCGCCGACGCGCTGTCGGGCATCCTCGCCGCGCGTTCGTTCCTGTGCGACATTCGCCACCTCGCCGAGACCGGCGCGTCGAACCCCGTCGTCGGCCCCGAGCTCGACGGCTACGTGAACACCTTCCACGACCTCGCCGCCACGATCGTCGCCGACGTTTCGGGGGAGGCCGGGCGCGTCTGCGCGGAGATCGTGCACGGATACGGCGCCGCGTCCGCCGAGGACGCCGCAGCGTTCGCCATGCTCCGCGCGAAACTCGACGCCGCGCTCGCCGGCTCCCGCCTTGCGAAGGACCGCGCCGCGCAGACTCTCACGACTATAATGATCCCCGAAGCGCTCGACTACCCGATGTGACGCGGGCGACATGCGGAACGCAAAAGAGAAGAACATGATGCAAAAGACGGACAAAACCGCCCCCCGCGCCGCAAAGGCGGGGGAGGGAGCAATCAAACGCGAGGACCGGACCGCAGGAATGTCCAAGGCCGACCGCGCGGCGATGGAGAAATACGCGGCGGACTACGCCGGCTACCTCGGAATCGCCAAGACCGAACGCAGGGCGTACGCAGAAGCGGTGCGCCGCATCGAAAAGCGCGGCTTCCGCGAACTGTCTACGTTCAAGACGCTCAAGCCCGGCGACAAGGTATGGCGCGGCTTCCACGGCAAGACCCTGTTCGCCACCGTGATCGGCCGCAGGCCTCTGGAGGCCGGCGTGAACGTCGTGGGCGGCCACACCGACGCCCCGCGCATCGACCTCAAGCCCGTGCCCGTGGCCGAAAAGGGCGGCATCGCCTATTTCGACACCCACTACTACGGCGGCATCAAGAAGTTCCACTGGGTTGCGCACCCGCTCGCCATCTACGGCAGGATATGCAGGAAGGACGGCACGGGCGCCGACGTTTCGATCGGCGACGCCGCCGGCGACCCCGTGTTCATGATATCCGACATCCTTCCGCACTTCGGCAAGGACCAGGCTTCCAAGCCGATGTCCGAGGGCATCGCCGCCGAGAACATGGACATCCTGGCCGCCACCACCCCCGATCCCGGCGCGGACGGCGACGCCAAGGACAAGGTCAAGGCGCACGTGCTGCGCCTGCTCGCCGAAAAGTACGGCGTGGCGGAAGACGATCTCGTCTCCGCCGAACTCGAAGCCGTCCCCGCCGGAATGCCCCGCGACTGCGGCCTCGACCGCTCCATGATCGCCGGCTACGGCCACGACGACCGCGTGTGCGCCTACGCCGGGCTGAAGGCGCTCGCGGACCTCGACGGCGTCCCCGCCCGCACCGCGGTCGTGCTCCTGTGCGACAAGGAGGAGATCGGGTCTGTCGGAGCGTCCGGCATGGATTCCACGTTCTTCGAGAACTCCATCGCAGAACTCGTCGTCCGGCGCAATCCGAAGGCCGGCGACATCGCGGTCAGGCGCGCGCTCGAAGCGTCGCGGATGCTTTCCGCCGACGTCTGCGCCGCGGCCGACCCCATGTTCCCCGACGCCGACTCCACGGGCAACATGGCCAGGATGAACGCCGGCCCGTGCATGATCAAGTACACCGGCGCCGGCGGCAAGTCCGGCGCCTCCGACGCGCGCGCCGAATTCATCGCCTCGTTGCGCGGCGTCTTCGATTCCGCCGGCGTCGCCTGGCAGGCCGGCGAGCTCGGCCGCTGCGAGAAGGGCGGCGGCGGCACCATCGCAAAGTTCATGGCGCGCTACGGCATGGACGTGGTCGACATGGGCACGCCGCTCCTGAACATGCACGCGCCCTGGGAACTGGCGTCCAAGTTCGACTGCTGGATGACGTACCGCGCGTACGCCGCTTTTCTCGGCGCGAAGGAAAGGTAAGGCCCCGGGCCGATGCAAGGCACTGACGACACCGGCGGCGCCGCCCGCCCGCCCGCGGATTGCGCCGCGGCGGCGGACGGCAGCGTTCCGCCACCCCTCGATTTCGACGCCGCGGCCGCGCTCGTGGCCGGGGCCAAGAGGATCCTCGTTTCCGGGCATCTCAGCCCGGACGGCGATTCGCTCGGCTGCATGATAGCCGTGCAGAGGGCGCTCTCAAGCCCCGACCGCACCGTCGTGGCCGCCGCGGACCCGCACGCGTTCGGCTCGCCGGGATTCCTCGAAGGCGCGAAGGAGATCCTGCCGCTGCGCCGCCTGCGCGGCAAGCGGTTCGACCTTCTCCTGTGCGTGGACTGCGCGTCGGGCGACCGCCTTCCGCCCGAAGTGCGCCCGTTCGCCGCGCGCCTCCCCGTGCTGGCGATCGACCACCATCTCACGAACACCAACTTCGGCAAGGTTGGCCTCGTCGATCCGCAGGCGTCTTCCGCAGGCGAGATCGTCTGGAAGTTCCTGAAGCACGTCGGCGCGCCGATCGACCGCGCCTCGGCCGAGGCACTGTGGGTCGCGATCGTCACCGACTCCGGCCGCTTCGCCTACGATTCCACCAGGCCGGACACGATGCTCGCCGCCGCCGACCTTCTGCGCCACGGCGTGCGCACCGCGCTGATAAACGACATCCTGTACTGCTCGTTCAAGGCGAAATCCATCGCGCTCAAGCGCCGCGCATGGCGCTCGCTCCACATCTGGAAAAACCGCAAGGTCGCCGAAGTCACCGTCACGCGCGAGGACTTCCGCGAAGTGCGCGGCGCGAAGGCCGATATCGAAGACGCCGTGGAGATTCCCCGCTCGGTGTCCGGAAACGAAATTGCGCTTTTCTTCTACCAGCTGCCGGACAGGACGCACGAGACCCGCGTCTCCATCCGCACCAGGGCGCCGTGGGACGCCACCGCGCTCGCCGGCAGGTTCGGCGGGGGAGGGCACCTGCGCGCCGCCGGATGCACGGTGAAGGCTCCGCTTTCGGCCGCGAAGCGCCTCGTGCGCGCCGCCGTGGCCGACATGATGAAGCCGCGCAAGAGCGCGCCGCCGCCACCCGCGGCCCAGGAGCCGCCGCACGACGCGCCGCCGCGCGAGGATGACGGAAAATGCCCCGCGTCTTGATACTCACCGACGGCAAGGCCGGCCACGAAAACCAGTCCAGGGCTTTCGCCATGTCGATCGGCTGCGAAGCCGAAGTCCTGCCCGTCCGCTTCCGCTTCAAGGGCGCGAAGGCGCTTTCATACCTGCTCGACAGGCTGGGCGCGGCAAGCACCGCGCTCTTGTCGCCGCCGCCCGGCGGCCTGCCAGCGCGCGGCCGCTTCGACGCCGTGATCGGCACGGGCTCCGGCGTGTTCTACGCCGCCAAGGCGATCGCGCGCCGCCTGGGCGTGCCGTGCGGCGTCGTCCTCTATCCGCGCGGATATTCCCTGCGCGGATTCGGATGCATACTCGCGCCGTCCTTCGACCGCCCCGCCGCGCGCGCGAACGTCGTGCCCGTCCCGGTCAACCTGACGTCCGCCGACGCCGCGTTCTACGCCTCCGCCACCAAGGAGTTCCTCAAGCGCCACCCGGCGCCGCGCAAGCCCGCCGCCGCCGTGATACTCGGCGGCCCCAACAAGATCGCGGGGATGGACGCCGCCTGGGCTCGCGCGCAGCTCGAGCGCGTGTTCGCCGAAACGGAAGGCTGCGAACGCTGGATAACAACCTCGCGCCGCACGCCGCCGGAGGTCGAAGCGGTTGTCGACTCTTTCCCGTTCGACTGGAAGCTCGTCTATTCCCGCGACAGGTTCAACCCCATTCCCGCTTTCGTCTCGCTCGCGTCGCGCCTTTTCGTGTCCGCCGAATCCACCGGAATGCTCTCCGAGGCCGTCACGTTCGGCAAGTCCGCCGTCTCCATCCTCGACAACCTCGGCAGGGGGAAGTCGAAGTTCCACCGTTTCGTCGCAGGGCTTGTGGAGGCCGGCGCCGCAAGCATCTTCGCGCCCGGCGCGCCCGTGTGCTCGAAGAAGATAGACCTCTCTCCGCAGTTCGCACGCGCGGCCGGGCTGCTGCGGCTGCGCCAGCCCGCGGGGGAGGCGTGACCTTGCCCGCCGCAGGAGATTTCTTCGCCGCCCTGCCGCGCGTCTTCGTCCTCGACGGCGCCATGGGCACGCGCCTCTACGAGATGGGGCTCCAGCCGGGGGAGGTCCCCGAACTCTGGAACCTTTCCCACCCCGACAGGGTCAAGGCCGTCCACCGCGCGTATTTCGACGCCGGGTCCGACGCCGTCTACGCCAACACCTTCGGCGCGAACGCCGCCAAGTACCGCGGCTCCGCGCCGCTCGCCGAAGTCGTCGCCGCCGGAATCGCAATCGCGCGCGAGGCCGCGCGCGAAGCCGGCGGAACGCGCCTTGTCGCGCTGGACGTCGGCCCCACCGGAAAACTTCTCAAGCCTGCCGGAGACTTCCCCTTCGAGGCCGCCTACGACGCCTTCGCGGAACAGGCCGCCGCCGGCGAAAAGGCCGGCGCCGACTTCATAGCGATAGAGACGATGGGCGACGCGTACGAACTGAAGGCCGCCGTCCTCGCCGCGAAGGAGAACACTTCGCTCCCCGTCCTCGCCACGGTCGCCCTGGGCGACGACGGCAAGCTGCTCACCGGCGCGGATGTCGAATGCGTCGCCGCCATCCTCGAAGGCCTGCACGCCGACGCCATCGGCCTGAACTGCGGGCTCGGCCCGGACATGATGCTGCCGTTCCTGAAGCGTCTCGCGGCGGCTTCGTCGCTCCCTCTCGTAGTGAAGCCCAACGCCGGAATGCCGCACGCCGCGTCCGGGGGAGGGGCCGTGTTCGACGTCGGTCCTGATGAATTCGCGCGCGACGTCGCCGCGCTCGTCGCCGCCGGCGCCGCCGTGGCAGGCGGCTGCTGCGGCACCACCCCTGCGCATATCGCCGCCGTCGCCGCCGCCGTGTCGGGAATCGCGCCCGTGCGGCGCGGGCGCCCGCGCCGGTGCGTCGTGGCGTCCGGTTCGCGCGCCGTGGAGATTCCTCTCGACGATTCCGTGGTCGTTGGCGAACGCATCAACCCCACCGGCAAGAAGCGCCTGCGCGCCGCGCTCGCGGAAGGCGACGTCGCGTACGTCCTGCGCGAGGCCGCCTTGCAGGCCGAAGCCGGCGCCGACATCCTGGACGTGAACACCGGCGTGCCTGGCCTCGACGAAGCCGCGGTCCTCGCGTCCACGGTCCAGGCCGTGCAGGGCGTCACCGGCCTTCCGCTCCAGATCGACACTTCCGACCCCGCGGCGCTCGAGCGCGCTCTCAGGATATACAACGGCAAGGCGCTCGTGAATTCCGTGAACGGCAAGGAAGAGTCCATGCGCGCGGTGTTCCCCGCCGTGGCCAGATACGGCGGCGCGGTCGTCGCGCTCACGCTCGACGAATCGGGGATTCCGCCGGACGCCGCCGGACGCGTCGCCATCGCGGAGAAGATACTGGCCCGCGGCGCGGAATACGGGCTTTCGCCGGACGATTTCGTGGTGGACGTCCTTTGCATGTCCGTCAGCGCCGCGCCGGAAAGCGCAAACGTGATTCTCGAAGCGATGCGCCGCGTGCGCCGCGAACTGGGCTGCCGCACCTGCCTTGGCGTGTCCAACATCTCCTTCGGGCTTCCCGCGCGTCCGCTCTTGAACGCTTCGTTCTACACGATGGCCCTCGCGAACGGACTTTCCGCCGGAATCGTCAATCCGCTCGCGCCGGACATGATGGACGCGCTCCGCGCGTGGCGCGCGCTCACTGCGCGAGACCGCGCCTGCTCCGCTTGGATCGACGCGTGCAAGGACAGGCCCGCGGCCGTCACAGCCGCTGCGTCCCGCGCCGCGGCGGTTGCCGCCGCCGCGCTGGCGGCCGGGGGCGCGGAG
>CADCBS010000004.1 GCA_902799715.1 uncultured bacterium
GTCTTGCAAAAGTTTGCAATCACTTCTGCAAATTGCGTTCACCTGTGCAAACTTGCGTTTACCTTTTCAAACTTGCGTTTAGTTTTGCGGACGGCACGCCGCCGCGCAAGCGGTTTTTGGCGGATTTCTAAAATTTTTTCCGTTAAAATGTCAAATTTCGCAAATGTTTGGCATTGAATCGAACCGCCACGGTAGTATAAACTATCGGTTGTGCATGGGAAGACATGAACTGAAAACCAGGATAAAGACTGACTCTATGGCTACGGAAAACGCTTTTTACGGAAAGCCGCGTGCGATGGATGCGCATGTACGGCTTGACGAAGAGAACGGCGCCGCGCCGGCGCGCCGGTTTTTGCAGCGCACTGCGGAAAACCGCCTGAAGGGCCTGTCGTGCGTCCTCGCCGCCGCGCTGGCGCTCTCCGCCCCGGCGCAGGCGCAGGGCGGATCCTACAGCGCCGTTTCGCCCGACGGGCTGAACGAGGTGCGGTTGGATGTCGGCAAGGACGGCATGCAGTATTCCGTCTGGCGGCGCGGAAAGGCGATCGTCGAACCTGCCGGCATCGCGCTCAAAGCCGGCGTTTCATGGCTGAACGGACGCGACACGGGCAGGCCGGGCGCGAAAACGGAATCCACCGCCCGCAAAGTGGAAGGTACGCTCGCGACGCCGATCTACAAGAAGTCCGCGATCGACCTCGCGGCGAACGAGACCAAGGTCGATTTCGGCGGCTGGGCGGTGCGGCTCCACGCGCGCAACGACGGCGTCGCCTGGCGTTTCGAGACGGAGTTCGACGCGCCTTCGATGCTCGTCGCCGCGGAATCGACTGCGGTCCGCTTTCCGAAAGGCACGGAGCTTTGCTACACGGTCGCGCCCGGCTTCATGTCCGGCTTCGAGAGTCCGGCGAAGACCGGCCCGGTGGAGAGCGTTCCGGCCGGACACCCGCAGATCGTTATGACGCCTTTCACCGCCACCGTGCCGGGCGCCGGGGTGGTCTGCGTCACGGAATCCGATCTGCGCGGATATCCCGGGCTGAACTTCTACCGGCGCAAGGGCGAGCAGGACACGCTCCGCTCGTGGCAGGCCGGCGTCCCGAGGAATGTCGACAAAGGACGCCGCAAGATAAAGGTCGTCAGCCGCGAGCCATATCTCGCGAAGACCGCCGCCAGGCGCGTCTTCCCGTGGCGCGTGTTCGTCCTCGCCGATTCGCCTTCCGGCCTCGTCGCCTCGGATGCGGTCTACGCGCTCGCCGCGCCGCAATCGCAGAAGTGCGGAACGGACTTCTCCTGGGTCAGGCCGGGGAAGGTCGCGTGGGACTGGTGGAACGGCTTCAAGATCACAGACGTTCCCGGCCTGAAGACCGGATGCAATTTCGAGACCTACAAGGAATACGTGAACTTCGCCGCGGCGAACGGCATCGAATACATCATCATGGACGAAGGATGGTCCGAGAAGCTCGACCCGGAAAAGCCGCGCGCCGAGGTTGACGTCCCCGGCGTGATCGAGTACGCGAAGAAGAAGGGCGTGGGCGTGATTCTCTGGGCGGCGTGGGCGCCGCTGTACGACCGCGAGCGGCGCATCCGCGTGTTCGACCGCTACGCCGCGATGGGCGCGAAGGGATTCAAGATCGACTTCATCGAGCGCGACGACCAGGACGCCGAACGATTCCTCGAAGAGGCCGCGGCGGACGCGGCGGCGCGGAAGCTCGTCGTCATGTACCACGGCATCCACAAGCCGGCCGGGCTTCAGCGCACTTACCCCAACATCCTGAACTTCGAGGGCGTCTACGGGCTGGAGCAGGGGCATTCCGCCGGCGGACGGAAGGTCGTGGCGGCGAACGACGTGAACCTTGTCTACACGCGCATGGTAGCGGGCTTCATGGACTACACACCCGGCGCGATGCGCAACCGCGCGTTCGACGCGCCCCCGTTCGACAAGGCGAAAGACCCGCCGGCCTGCTACGGCACGCGCTGCCACCAGCTCGCGCTCTTCCCGATGTTCGAGGCGCCTGTGCAGATGCTCTGCGACTCTCCCACGCAATACCGCACCGCGCCCGAATGCACGGCGTTCATCGCGAAAGTCCCGACGACGTGGGACGAGACGGCCGGCGTCGCCGGCGAGATCGGCAAGTTCGCGGCCGTCGCGCGCCGGAAGGGCGGCGAATGGTGGCTCGGCGCGATAACGACATGGGATGCGCGCGAAATTGAACTCCCCACCGCGTTTCTCGACGAAGGCGAATGGAAGGTCGAAGCGTTCGAGGACGCGCCTGACGCCGCCGTGAACGCCGAACATTACGTCCGCCGCGAGTTCACGGTCAAAGCCGGCGAACCGCTCAAAGTCCGCCTCGCGCCCGGCGGCGGCTTCGCCGCGCGCTTCAAGCCCTTGAAAAAGGCAGGAAAATGAAACCGGACCCCGTTGAAAACTTGAATTCGGCCGGCCCTGCGGTCCCGGCCGGCACGACAACGCAGGAGTAACTCAGATTGCACCGTTTTTTGCCAGCGGCAATGCTTCCAATCTCCCCTCCGCCGGTGCCAAGGCATCCCCCTTCGCCAAGGCAGCGGATCGGGAGTTGGACATTGCCGCTGGCCTTTGAATTTGCTTCCCAGCCGACGACGCCGCGCCGGAGGACGCCATGCTCCTGAATCGCCGCGAGTTCGCGAAGTCTTCGCTCGCCGCGCTGGGGTTCCTGGCCCTGCCGGGAACGCCCGTCTTCGCCGCGCCGGCCGGATGGAAGCCGGACAGGAAGCCGAATCTCGTCTTCGGGATATTGTCGGACACCCATCTGCTGGTGGGATGGGACGGCAAGTCTCCGCATCGGGACTTCCCGCTGAAATACGTCCATGCCGCGATGAAGCTCTTCAAGCGCCGCAACATCGATGCGTTCGTGCATCTCGGCGACGCGGCGCACCGCGGAGCCGTCCGCGAATGGGAGTTCCACAAGGAGTTGTTCCGGGACGTCTTCGGGAAAAGAAACACGCCCGAAACGATCGTCATCGTAGGCAACCACGAGTATTACGGCAAAGACGCCCGCATAAAGAAGATCTGGCCCGATCCGGACAAATGGAAGGAGAACGCGATCTGCGCGGACGTCGCCCGCCACTACGAGCGCGTGTGGGGCGCGCCATACAAGGAGTTCTTCCACAAGGAGGTCAAGGGCTGCCATTTCTTCGGCCGC
This sequence comes from uncultured bacterium, assembly GCA_902799715.1. Taxonomy (GTDB): domain Bacteria; phylum Verrucomicrobiota; class Kiritimatiellia; order RFP12; family UBA1067; genus CADCBS01. The sequence goes on from CADCBS010000004.1 coordinate 3,171, forward strand.
CACTGGACCGACGCGGAATACGACGGAACGCGCGAGGGTCCGTTCTCCGACTACATTCTCTCGAAAGCCGGCGAGTGCGCGCTCAAAGGCGCAAAGCCGTTCTTCATTCTCTCGCACAGGCGGCACCACTTCCGCTTCTGCAAGTCGCTGAAGGACTATCCGAACGCCATCGCGTTCATGGGCCACTGGCACCAGTCGAACGCCGACTGGAAAACGATCTACTGCGACCGCGACAGTTTCGGAGGATTCTTCCCGCACGTGGAGGTTGGAGCGTGCCGCTTCGACGGACACAACGGCATGTATCGTCCGCTCGAAACGGTCCAACCGGAGGATTCCGGCAGCTTCAAGGGCAGCTATATGCCGTCCCGCCAGGCGATGATCGTGAACGTGTACGACAGCATGGTCGTCTTCGAGCGCCACGAAGTCGGCCTGGGCGGCAAGCTCGGCCCCGACTGGGTTCTGCCGCTCGGCGAATACAGTCCGCATCCGTTCTCGCAGGAAGAGCTGAAGAAAACCATCGGCGAACCGCAGTTCGGCAGGAACGCCAAGCTTGCGGTGAAGAGGATAAGCTCCGCGCCTCCTCGCATCCAGGTCAGGATACCTCTCGCCGACGGCAACCCCGGTTCGCGCGTCTATGCATACGAAGTCGCCGTCACAGGGGACGATCCGGACGCGAGGCTGTGCAAAAGCGCATATTCCAAAGGTTGCAACGTCGCGCCCGGCCGCGAACCGAACCGCGGCATCACCGAAGTGGATATTCCGGTCGCGGAGCTTCCCGCCGGAAAGAAACTCGCAATAGCCGTCCGTCCATTCAGCTCGCTCGGCACGGCCGGCCATCCCATCTCTACCGTTTTCAGAGCGTAAAGCAACCGGCAAGTCGCCGACAGCGCCGGCTTCGACGCCAAATTGCCGTTTGGCCGCGGGAAATTTGCCGGGGAAATTGGCCGTGTAGAACATGTAGAATGTGCATACCGGGCATATTGGATATTGGTATTGGCTATTGGCAACATTTCCACATTGGCAACATTCATTCTGGTAGGGCGCGTTGTCCCAACGCGCCGCGGCGGCTTGGGACAAGCCGCCCTACCAATCCAACGGTTCAAATGCCCCTTGCTTCAAAATAAGATTACGGTGCGTATGATTTTGTTCGCCGGGGACAATTTGCCGTGTAGAACATTTAGAATGTGCGTACCAAGCATATTGGAAATTGGTATTGGTATTGGCAACATTTCCACATTGGCAACATTTCCTCATTGGCAACATTTCCACATTGGCAACATTCATCCTGGTAGGGCGCGTTGTCCCAACGCGCCGCGGCGGCTTGGGACAAGCCGCCCTACCAATCATTCCATTGTCGATGGAAAGACCATTGCACCGAAGGCGAAATGATGCTACAATATCGGGCATGACATTCAAGGATGTGACGATCGAGGATGACAGATATGAAAGCCAGTGACATCAGACAAGCGATCGAAGAGCAGAGGAAACTGCGCCGCGGGCGGACCGGAATGGAACGCGACGCATTGCGCGACATCGCGTGCGAGGACGGATTCGCGACTATCGTGACCGGCGTCAGGCGCTGCGGAAAATCGACGCTGCTCGGCCAGTGGGCGGAGAAAAGCCGTGCGCGCACGGCATGCGTCAATTTCGACGACCTGCGCATGAGCGCGTTCGAGACGTCAGACTTTGCCGTGCTGGATTCCGTCGTGCGCGGACTGGGCGCGGATACGCTGGTACTCGACGAGGTGCAGGACATTCCGGAATGGGAGCGGTTTGTGACGGGATGCCTCGACGCGGGCCGCAAGGTGCTTCTCACCGGCTCCAACGCGAAGATGCTCAGCCGGGAGCTCGGGACGAAACTGACAGGCCGCCATCTGAACATGGAACTCTATCCATTCTCGTATGCCGAGTTTCTGCGCTTCACGAAAGCCGCCCCGTCCCCTGCATCGGTAGAGAAGTACGTCGGCACCGGCGGATTCCCGGCATACGTGCGGACGCGGCGCAGGGAAGTGCTGGAGGCGCTTTTCAACGACATAATATACCGCGACATAGTCGTGCGCTACCGTCTGCGGAATCCAGTCCCGGTGCGTTCGCTCGCGGCGTATCTGCTGGGGCACGTCGGCGGCAGGGTGTCGCCGACAAGGCTCAAGGACGCGCTACATGTAAACTCGGCCACTACGCTTCTGGAATACTTCTCCTGCCTCGAAGAGACGTATCTCGTGAGGCGGCTGCCGAGGTTCGCATCGTCACCGAAGGCGCAGATGTCACATCCCAAGAAGATATACGCCTGCGACACAGGCCTGGTCTCCGCGCTGGCTCCGAGGGACGGTTCGGACAAAGGCCACAAACTGGAGAACCTTGTATATCTGAAACTTGTCCGCGACGGAGGCTCGCTTTCGTATTTCGCAGACGACGCCGGCGGGACGGAATGCGACTTCATACAGGAAATGCGGGACGGAAAGGTGCGCGCCGTGCAGGTCTCCTGGACGCTGTCGGCGGAAAACGAAAAGCGTGAAATCAATGGCGCGATCCGTGCGATGGAGCGCTTCGGACTTTGCGAATCGGTTTTGGTGACGCATTCGCAGTCCGATCTCGTGAATGCAGGCGGGCGCACTATAAGAGTTGTTCCCGCGCACGAATATTTGATGTCTTGAAGGTAGGGCGCGTTGGTGCGAATGATTTAATTTGCCGGGGAAATTGATCGTGTAGAATGTGCGTACCGCGCATATTGGACATTGGTATTGGTATTGGTATTGGCAACATTTCCACATTGGCAACATTTCCTCATTGGCAACCTTTCCACATTGGCAACATTTCCACATTGGCAACCTTTCTACATTGGCAACCTTTCCACATTGGCAACATTTCCTCATTGGCAACATTCATTCTGGTAGGGCGCGTTGTCCCAACGCGCCGCAGCCGACGCGGGCTGTCGGATGTCGAATGCCGGATGTCGAAACCTTCAACCACGATTTCATCATACGCACGGCAACCCCATTTTGTCCATGTTGCGGCATTTTGACGCAGTGAGATTACGGTGCGTATGAAATCAAATCACGGGGGAGGGGAGGGGGATTGCGGGGGAGGGGGATTGTCAGATTTCTAAAAAGACATCGAAAAATTTGTCAGATTTCGAAAATGTTTGATATTGAACAGGCCGGAGAAGAAGCGGTATAATATAGCCGAATTGGAAATGCCATGCCACACCAAGGATCGAAACCATGACAAGAAAAGCACACTGTCTGGGCGTCGCAACGGCGTGTCTCGCCGTCGCTATCGCCGCTGTCGCGAACCAGGCAATGGCCAGGCAGCCTGCGCCGAGGGCGGAATCCTCGTCCAATACGCAATCCGCGCGAAAGGCGACAAGCGCCCAGCCGAAGGCAAAGACCGATGCGGGCGAGCAGACACTTGACGCCAAGTCCGCCGGAATCATGCGCCGCATGAAAACGATACGCCTGCCGAACGTGTCGTTCGGGCCGCCGGATACGCTCATCGATGCAGTCGAATTCTTCCGCAAGGCGTCCTTCAAATACGACAGCCCGGAACTTCCGGAGAAAGATCGCGGCTTCAGCTTCATCATGAACCTTGCCGATCCCGCCGCAGGCCTGCCGGCGCTCCCCAAGATAGCGGCGGACGACATCACGTTCTACGATGCGCTCAAACTCGTCTGCGGCAAAATCCACTACAAATTCACCGTCGAAAACGGTGTCGTGCGTCTCTACCCCGACGACGCAGCCAAAGCCAAAAGCGCAAAGCAAAAGTGAACCGGCACCGGCGGCAACGGCTTGGCCGTGGCGGACCGCCATACGGGGAGAAGAGCCTATGAGAGTCTTGACAGCCTTGATTTCCATGTCTGCGGCCTGTGCAGCCTTCGCCGACGCGCGGGGACACGGCCCGGACGACTTCAAGGTCGAGCTGCGCGAAGTCGGTGTGATGCCGGCCGCCGACGATGACGGCGAACAGCCGAAAATGTTTCCGGCCGGCTCCCGCATAGTCGTGCCGCCCGGGAAGCTCGCCGTGTTCCATCTCAAGTACGACTTCCCCGCAGACGTCAAGTCCATGCTGTTTCTCGAGCCGAACTTCAAGGAGTCCGGACTGGACGAGAATCCGTTCGGCACGAGCGGGTCGAGGCTTTTGTCCGGCAGTGGATCGGTCACGAGAATCGTCATTCTCGGCGCAGGCGGCGCGGAGCCGTACAAGCAGGCGCTGCTGCTGAAGTCGGTTAGGATCTCCGGCGAAATAGAATCGGCCGAAGGCGCGCCGCGAAACGACTCGTTCTTCATCTGCGACATTCCGGTGAACGTGCTTTTCGCCGACATTCCGGTGAACGTGCTTTTCGCCGACAGGGAAGAGAACGGCAAGAAAGCGAAGGTGCTCGAGCCGGAGCCATCACCTGCGCCCGATCCGAAGCTCGGCGTCGCGGATTCCGCGAAGGCGTCCAGGGCAAAGTCGTCCACGCCCGCAGGATTCACCGACAACCTCGACGAGGCGCTCGCCAAGGCGAAAGCCGAAGGCAAGCTCGTCTACGCCTGCTTCTCCGGCAGCGACTGGTGCGGCTGGTGCATGAAGCTCGAACGCGAAGTGCTGTCCGATCCGCTGTTCGTGGCGGGCGTGGCGGACGACTACGTTCTCGTGTTCATCGACTCGCCGCAGGACAAGTCGCGGCTCTCGGAACGGGCGAAAGCCGAAAACGCAAAGCTGACGAAAAAATACGGCATACAGGGCTTCCCGACGGCGCTCATCCTCGACGGCGACGGGAAAAAGATCGCCGAGACCGGCTACCGCAAAGGCGGCGCGGCGGAGTATGCAAAGCATCTCAAATCCATCAAGGCGGGAGATTTCATGCCAGACGCGAAATGCGGGGAAGAGCCGCAGAAGGCCCGGCCGAAACCGAAGGCGAAAACCGGTGCGCGCGGAACAAGCCCGAAAGCCGCCGAAACCATGCGCCGCATGAAGGCGATCGTCCTGCCGGAAGTCAAGTTCAGCCCGAAGACGCCGCTCGCCGATGCCATCGGTGCGCTCCGCGACGCCAGCATCGACCATGACAGCCCCGAAACCCCCAAGGCGGACCGCGGATTCTCCATGATCCTGACGTGGGGGGATGACGGCGTTCCGTCGCTTCCCGAAATCAAGATGAAGAACGTCCGGTTCCACGACGCGCTGAAAACCGTCTGCGATGCGGTCCGCTACCGGTTCGCCGTCGAAGAAAACGGAGTCATCGTCGTCGAACCCGGCGACAACAGCAAGGCAAGGGAGAATCGCCAATGAACTTGAAAACACTCACACATACAGCGCGGCGCATCCTGCTTGCGGCTGCGGCCGCTGCGGCGGCGGCCGCGTCCGCGGGGACGGCTGACGTGAAAGTCTATCCGCAAAGCTTCGAGGCGGGCGGATGGGGGCTTGACGCGCAGTTCATGGACGTGATGGGCTCGCCGTACCTCATCGCGCACGGGCTCGGCGTGCGCGTCCTCGACGCGAAGGCGCGCGTGGCGTTTCCGGCCGCGGGCAGGTACCGCGTGTGGGTGCGCGCGAAAAACTGGGCCGACGGCGCGCCGGGCCGCTTCCGCGTACTGGTGGACGGCAAGCCGCTCGCCAAAGAGTTCGGCGCGGGGCCGCGCGAATGGACGTGGGAGGACGGCGGCACCGTAACGGTCGCGAAAGGCGAAGCGACGGTCGCGCTGCGCGACCTCACCGGCTTCGACGGGCGTTGCGCGGGAATAGTGTTCAAGGCGGACGGGGACGGTCTCCCTCCCGAAGGCCCGCTGAAGATCGACGAATCGAAGGCGGACGAGACGGTGAAGGCCGACTTCGTCGTGGTCGGCGGCGGAATGCCGGGGACGTGCGCGGCCGTGGCGGCGGCGCGGCGCGGCATAAAGGTCGCGCTCGTGCAGGACCGCCCGGTGCTGGGCGGCAACGCTTCCGGCGAAATCCGCGTATACTGCGCGGGCGAGGCGAAGCACGACATCGTGCGCGAGCTGCGCGGCTTTTTCATGAACCGCGACGTGAACACCCCGCTTTGCGACACGCGCCGGATGCGGATCGTGCAAGACGAGAAGAACATCGACCTGCACCTCTCCACCCGCGCGTTCGGCGTGGAGATGAACGCGGACGGAACCATCGCCGCCGTGAAGGCGCTCGACCTGAAGACCAACCGCACGATCCGCTTCGAAGCCCCGCTTTTTTGCGATGCGACTGGCGACGGCTGGGTGGGATACTGGGCCGGGGCCGAATGGCGCATGGGGCGCGAGGCGAAGAGCGAGTTCGGCGAATCGCGCGCGCCGGAAAAGCCCGACGGCGACACGCTGGGGGCGTCGATCATGTGGACGAGCGCCGACGCGAACGCGCCCGTACCGTTCTCCGCGCCCTGGGCGGAGCCGCACGCGCAGGGCGTGGTGGCGGTGAACGGCGAGTGGCGCTGGGAATACGGCATCCACCGCGACATGATCGCGGAGGGCGAGGAGATTCGCGACAGGATGCTCCTGGCGATCTACGGCGCGTTCTCGCTTGCGAAGAAGCGTCCGGAAAACGCGAACAAGACGCTGAACTTCTGCCCATACCTGATCGGCAAGCGCGAGTCGCGCCGCCTGATGGGCGACTGGGTGCTTTCGCAGAAGGACGTCGCGGCCAACACGCCGTTCAAAGACGCCATCGCGTCCGGCTCGTGGTCGATAGACCTGCACTACGACGGATACAGGCCCGGCGTGGACTTCCTGGCCAGGAACACCGCCGACAGCTGCGGACGGTTCTGGATCCCCTACCGCTCCATCTACTCGCGCAACGTTGGCAACCTCTTCATGGCCGGGCGCTGCTTCAGCTGCACGCACGTGGGGCTGGGCGCGCCGCGCGTGATCTGCACGCTCTCGCAGATGGGCGTGGCGGCGGGCGAAGCGGCGGCGATGTGCCGCGAGCTGGGCGAAACCCCGCGCGGCATCTGGAAAAACGGCCACGTGCGCGCGCTCCAGTTGCGGCTCGGCGGCGGCTTCCCCGGCGTGCCCGATCCCAAGACCGCGGGCTGGGCGATAGTCGACGACGAATCCAAAGGCGTGACGTTCGGCAAAGGATGGAGAAAGTCCCGCAACCACAACGGCGGGCAGGTCGGCGGATGGACGCACTTTCCGAACAGAAAAGCCGCGAAGCACGAACCGGCGACATATCCGCTTCCCGTGAAGAAGGCCGGGCGCCACGTCCTCATGGGCAAGGTGCCGTATGCGTATGAAGCGAAGCCCGGCTCGGCGACTGCGTTCGAAATCGCCTCCGGCGGGAAAAAGACGCCGTTCACGGCCGACCAGGCGCAATCCACCGGACAGTGGGTGAAGCTCGGCGAGTTCGACCTCGAACCGGGCGCGACGCTTACCATAATACCTGCGAAGTCGAAAGGCCATGTCGCCGCCGACGGCTTCGCGCTGATATCGCAAGAACAACAGAACAAGGAGAAAAAGCAATGAACATCCCCCCCCCCCCCCCCCCGCAAGGCGCACCCCGCACCGCATAGCCGCGGCGTTTTCGCTTGCCCTCGCCTTCGCCGCCAATGCGGCGACGCCAATCTACTGGAAAGGCGGCAGCGGAACTGAAGCCGAGCCGCGGGATGTCTACAGCAAGGACAACTGGACGGGCAACAGTTCATATTCCGGCGGTTCCATCGGTCAAAACCCGACTGGTCAGCACAACTTCCACTTCAAGGCAGATTCGCTCACGTATCTGACCAACTGCAGCCCCTCTGCGGTTTCGGGCAACATTTGCGAGCAGATGATGTTTCATACCGGCGACTACTCGCTCTGCGGTTTCTTCACAACAAAATCAGCGGTTAATGTCGGAGCCGATGCGGGAGACGAAGCTATCGTCACAGTCAACGGCGGCAGCGTTACCGTAGGCGCCGAACTCTATGTGGGCGGTACCAGCACGGCGGGCGGTACTGGAACGCTGACGATAAACGGCGGCAACGTCGTGGTGGCGTCAGGCAAAAACACGCTCGCGGGCTTTGCCAGCGGCTCCACGGGCACGATAAACCTCAACGGCGGCGTTCTAACGACGATGCGCATCGCAAAGGACAAAGGAAAGGGCTACCTCAACTTCAACGGCGGAACACTCCAGGCGAACGCCGACCATAACGAATACATAAAGAGCGGCATCACGGTCACCGTTCTTGCGGGCGGCGGCACGATCGACTGCAACGGCAAGAACATCGCGATTGACGCGCAATGGAGCACCGAGAGCACCGGCGGCATGAACTTCACGGGCGGCAACGGCAACACGATTTCGATTCCCAATAAAAGAGCCATCACATACCCCGGCATTACATCCATTACGCCTGGTACGCGGCTCGCCGTTTCCAATTTGAGTTACTCCAAGAATCTCATTTCGAATGGAATCGTCGTCGCGGGCGTCCCGGCGGTTGGCGATGTGATCTTCACCTGCACGAGAGGCGAAGGAAATACGCTTGATGGCGTCAGCCTCGATAACGTGAAGTGCCCCATCGCGCCGGGAACCACGTTCGCCCTTGACGACAGCACGACGAACATCGTCGTCACGGCCGTCGGAACGCCGCTTGAGAACTACTGGACTGGCAACGCCGGCGACGGCAACCTCAGCAACCCCGCAAACTGGGCGAACGGTGTGCCGGGGAGCGGCGAAAGCGCCAACATCATCTGTGCAGCCCCTGCTACGCTGACGAAGGGAGACACGTTCGCGCCGGCTTCCATCACGTTCCTCGAAGGTTGCGCGGCGGTGACGATCGACGGCGGCACGGCGTTCGAGAACATCACGGAGATAGTCAGCCTTTCTTCGTCTTCGCATACGATTAATGTTCCTGTCCGCTTCACGGGCGACATTCAGGTCAAGCAGCCGGCGATGGCGGAGACGAGCGATCTCGCGAAGCCGCATGTAACGTTCGCGGGCGGCGCGTATGCCGCGGCTGGATATTCTATCGAAAGCGGCAATTCCGCCGCAGTCTATTCTCGCTGCATCTTCGGCAAGTACTACCTTGGCAGCACATCGGCGAGCCGCTGGACGGCACAGTATCAGGGCGGCAGCAAGCGCGTTTGCGTTGCGGACGGCTCCTCGCTCTATGTTCCGTACGCAGGGAATGTCTCGGAACTCTATGTCGCTGCCGGCGCGAAGGTGGACATTGGTGACATGAACACAAGCGGTCGTCCTTCCTACCGGGTTTACGGCGAAATGGCCGTCACCAACTTGACGGCGACAGGCTCAACTGCAATATATGCGACATATGGTCAGAGTTTGGACACCCCGGGTGTGTTCAAGTTCGGCACGGTCACGAATGAGATGTCGAACACCAAAGGCGTACTGTTCTATTTTGCCGATGGAAATGTGGCGGGCAGCCATGTGTTCTACATTGGCGAAGGCGGTGTGAACTACAAGACTGCGACAACTACAATATATATCGTCGGGCGCGACAGCGAAGGGAACAGCGAGACGATTCGTCCGTGGTATTCCGACTTCACCATAGGGGCGCGCCCTGGCGATGACAACCCAGCCGGACTCAGGTTCTTCCGCGATGTCGAGTTCTGCACGGACGACGAGAACGGCACAGGGCGGACGATAACGCTGGAAGCGAGAACGCAGGTACAGGCGAATAAGACAGCGGCAATCATGGTCTCCGGCTCGGGAACGTTGAAGGTGACGCAGCCAGATGAAAATGGCGCCCAGCCGACCGTTACGCTGGCGGGCACGGCGACGCTGGAGTACACGGCGAAGACCGCAGACCTCGGCGCGGCGTCGATCGCGCTCGGCGCGGGAACGAAATTCGCGTTCCAGAACTCCGGCAGCACGCTCGCGCTTCCTTCGCCCATAACATTGCCGGCGGAAGGCGCGGCTACGCTACGCATCGACGGCGACAGGCTCAACGCCGGCAACACGCATACGATCGCGACCGGCGTCGAGGCCGACGCCGCCGACCACCTGACCGTCGATCCCGAGAGCGCGGCGCTTGACGGACGCAAGGCCACCCTTGCTGTCAAAGACGGCAACCTCGTCCTCGAATTCGAATCCAGGGGCCTGACCATAATCATCAAGTAGCCGGCCGTGCGGCTCCGCCGCCGTCCGCCCCCGCGGGAAACTCGATTCCGCGCCCCCGGAAACGGGAAATTATGGTAAACTGCGCTTGCCATGATTGCGATAGGAATCGATTCTTCCACACAGGGGACGAAGGCGGTTGCGTACGACACCGCGTCCGGCAGGGTTCTGGCGTCCGCATCCGTGAACTACGGGCGCGACCTGCCGGAGTTCGGCGCGCCCGACGGGTTCATCCCGGACGCCGACCCGCGCGTGCGGCGGGCGGATCCCGCCATGTGGACGCGCGGGCTGGAGCTTGCGCTGGCGCGCCTGTACAAGGCCGGCGCGCCGATGGGGGAGGCGGAGGCCGTCGGGGGATGCGCACAGCAGCACGCGACGGTGTACCTTGACGCCGAAGGCGGATTTTCCCGCCCGCGCAGCCCGATATGGATGGATTCCTCCACCGAGGCGGAGACCGCGGCGTTGGACGCGCGCTTCGGCGACGCGCTGCGGGAGCGCACCGGCTCGCCCGCGATAGAGCGCTTCGCCGCCGCGCAGATCATGAAGTTCGCCCGCGAAGAGCCGGAAGCGTGGGCGCGCACGGCAAGGGTGCATCTGCTCAGCTCCTACCTCACTTCGGTCCTCGCGGGGGAGGAAGGGCCGGTCGACACCGGCGACGGCGCGGGGATGAACCTTCTCGACCTGCGCACGATGGAATGGGACGCCGGGATATGCGGATTCGCCGCGCCGGGGCTCGCCGGAAAGCTCCCGCGCGTGCACCGTCCGGGCGGCGCGCCGCTGCGCCTTGCGGCGCGCTTTGCGGAATACGGCCTGAGGCCGGGGCTGCCGGTAGCGCCGTTCACCGGCGACAATCCGGCGTCGCTCGTGGGATGCGGCGCTGAAAAGCCCGGCTGCGCGGTGATATCGCTGGGGACGAGCGACACGTTCTTCGCCGCCATGCCGGAATTCCGCACGGATCCCGGGGGGTGCGGACACGTGTTCGGCAACCCGGCAGGCGGGTTCATGTCGCTGACATGCTTCAAGAACGGTTCGCTGGCGCGCGACAGGGTGCGGCGCGAATGCGGGGCCGACTGGAAGTTCTTCGACGAGACGGCGTTCGCGCTCACGCCGCCCGGGAACGGCGGCAAAAGGGCGTTCCCGTATTTCGAGACGGAGATTTCGCCCAAGCACGCCGCGACCGGCGTGGAGGCGAATTTCGACTGGGCTGCGGCCGCGCCGGAGACGAAGATACGGGCCGTGGCCGAAGGGCAGATCGCGAACATGCGCGAGCGCACGCGATGGATAGGGGATTTCGGAAAGATAATCGCGACCGGCGGGGCGTCGCGCTCGAAAGGCCTGCTTTCGGCGATACGCGACATCTTCGGGGCGGAAGTCGAGACGGCCGATTCCGCGGATTCGGCCGCCATAGGCGGAGCGCGCATCGCGGCGGCCGCGGCGGGGGAGGGAATGGAATGACGCTTGTCGACTGGATGATGATACTGGGATACTTCGGCGTTCTCGCCGCGGTGGTGGCGGCCACGCGCCGCCGGCAGGAGACGAGCCAGGACTTCTTCCTCGGCGGACGCTCCGTGGGATGGCTCGCGATAGGCGCTTCGATCTTCGCGGCGAACATCGGCTCGGAGCACGTGGTCGGCCTGGCGGGGCAGGGGGCGAAGTCGGGGCTTTCGCTTTCGCACCTCGAATTCCACTCGTGGGTGCTGATCCTGATGTGCTGGGCGTTCCTGCCGTTCTACTACAAGAGCGGAGTGCAGACGATGCCGGAGTTCCTGGAGCGCAGGTTCGGTCCGCGCGCGCGGTGGATACTTTCGCTCGTCTCGCTGTCGGCGTACGTGCTGACGAAAATATCCGTCACGGTGTACGCGGGCGCGCTGTTCTTCGAGGTGATGCTGCCGGAAGTCGGCTTCACGGTGGCCGGCGTGGAGGTGACGAGCTTCTGGATAGGCGCGTTCACGACAGTCGCGCTCGCGGGGGTGTACGCGAGTTTCGGCGGGCTGCTCGCAGTGGTGTACACGGACCTCGTGCAGGCGGGGCTGATCATCGCCGGTTCGCTGTCGGTCACGTACTTCGCGCTGAAGCACCTGGGCGGAACGGTGGACGGCGGAACGTTCCTCGACGGGTGGGGCGTGCTGAAGGAGACGATAAAGGCGTCGCCCGGGACGAAAGAGGCGTTTTCGCTGTGGCATCCGCTTTCGCATCCGACGTTCCCGTGGCTTGGGCTTACGATCGCGTCGGCCACGATAGGCGTGTGGTACTGGTGCACCGACCAGTTCATCGTGCAGAGGACGCTTGCGGCGCGCAACCTGAAGAATGCGCGGCGCGGCGCGATATGGGGGGCGATGCTGAAGCTGCTGCCCGTGTTCATCTTCCTCGTTCCGGGGCTTCTCGGCTGGGCGCTGCACCAGCACCGTGCGGGCGGGTTTTCGATACCGGTGGACGCCGGCGGGACGCTGCAGGAAGACAAAGTGTTCCCGTCGCTCGTGACGCAGCTCCTGCCGCAAGGCTTCAGGGGCCTTGTGGTGGCGGGTCTCGTGGCGGCGCTGATGTCATCGCTCGCGTCCCTCTTCAACTCCGTGTCCACGCTCTTCACGGTCGACGTGTACAAGAAGCTGCGTCCGCAGTCGACGGAAAGGCGTCTCGTGAAAGTGGGTCGCGTCACGACGGTTTCGATGACGGCGCTGGGGCTGATGTGGGTTCCGGTGATGCGGTCGCTGTCCGGCGGCGGGCTGTACCAGTACATCCAGGCGGTGCAGTCGTTCCTCGCCCCGCCCATAGTGGCGGTTTTCGTGACGGGGCTTCTCTGGAAGCGCATGAACGGCCGCGGCGCCGTGTGGGGGCTGGGCCTCGGGTTCGCGCTCGGCATGGCGAAGCTCGCGCTGAACGCCTGCGGCGTGGAGACGATTCCGGACTTCTACTATTCCGGCCTTCTGCTGGCGGTTTCCGTGGCGATCATCGTGGCGGCGTCGCTCACCGCGCCCGCCCCGGAACCCGCGCAGATCGAGTCGCTCACGTTCTCGACCCTGGGGGACGACTTCAAGCGCGAGAACCGCGCTTCGTGGAACGCATGGGACGTGGCGGGCTCGGTGGTCGTGCTCGGATTCGTGGCCGCCGCATACGCGTATTTCTGGACATGGCTCGACTGACGCCGGGCCGTTCCCGCGAAAAGGACGCAACCGCAAAAACAAAAGCAAACCCGACGAAAGGAGAAACGAAATGTACGACAAACTGTGCGTAAGCGCCAGATCGATGCCCTTCTGGTGCGTGGCGAACCCGCTGGGCGACCCGTTCGGCGGCCCGGTGCAGCCGAAGATAGATTCCGTGGACGTGGCGAAGCTGCTCGCCGAGGCGAAGCAGGCCGGGCTGATCGAAATGACGAGCTTCCACGACGACGATCTCGTTCCGTGGGACCCGGAGAACCCGGAAGACGACCTCGACCCCAAGAGCGCGACGTACGCCAAGCTGTGCGAGATACGCAAGATACTGCGCAAGGCGGGCGTGAAGGTGAACGCCGCCACGTGCTCGCTGCACGGCAACCCCATGTTCCGCGCGGGCGGGCTTTGCAATCCCGATCCGAAGATCCGCGCGCTCGCGGCGAAGAAGGTAGAGCGCACGCTGCGCATCGGCGCGTTCTTCGGCGCGAAGCACTACATCTACTGGGTCGCGCGCGACGGGTTCGAAAGCTATCCCGGGTGCGACTTCAAGCGCTGCTACGACTGGCTGGCCGAAGGCCTGGACCACGTGACGGACTACATCGCCGCCAAGGGGCTGAAGAACTACGCGGGCGGGACGGTGGAGCCGAAGCCCAACGAGCCGCGCGGCGCGATGTTCCTGCCAACGAGCGGACATTCCGTGGGCTTCATCATGACGCGGCTGAAAAAGCCGGACTTCTGGGGCGTCAACCCCGAGCTGCTCCAGCACGAGGGGATGTGCCTGATAAACTCCGTCCTGACGGTATCCTACCTCATAGCGTGCCGCAAGCTGAAGTTCCTGCATTTCGGCTCGCAGATCAAAGGGCAGTTCGACGACGACTTCCCGCCGCTCGTCGGCCCCGAGGGGCTGAAGGAGACGGTGTGGATGTTCCGCGCTCTCGCGGACTGCGGCTGGAAGGGCGTGATCGAATTCGACTGCCACATGCTGCGCTGCGACGGCGGCGCCGGCAGGGAGGAATCGCTCGACCGCATGCGCCGCTTCATAAAGCAGAGCTCCGAAGCGGTGGACGTGTGCGTGAAGCTCGCCTCGCGGATCAAGCCCGCGAAGAAGGACCTTACGCAGGGCGAAGCCGACCTCGCCGCCATCCGCCAGATGTGCAACGTCTGACGCCCGCCGCGCGGGCGCGACAACGGAACAGCCTTTGAGAAGGAGCACGGCCATGAAAAACGGAACGACCGCAAAACGCGCCGCCGCGACCGCCCTCGCAGCGGCGGCCGCATTCGCGCTGGCGATCCCGGCGCAGGCGGATTTCTCGTCGCAGGGGGCGAACGCCGAAAACTTCGGCAAGGCCGAGGACGTGGGCAAGGCCGCGTCCTCCGGCGTGTCCGGCAAGCCGCCGGCGGACGCCCCGTACCGCAACCCGGCGCTTCCGGTGGAAGAGCGCATCGACGACCTGCTGCGCCGCCTGAAGCCCGAAGAGAAGGCCGCGCTCCTGCACGCCTGCACGGGGATGTCGTGCGGGCGCATTCCGCGCATAGGGCTCGAAGAGTTCCGCACGCTCGACGGGCCGAACGGCCCGCGCGGCGAAAAGACCGTGTACTTCCCGTCGGCCATAGCCTACGCCGCCACGTGGAACACGAATCTCCAGTACCGCATAGGAAGGGCGCTCGGCGAAGAGACGCGCGGGATGTACCCGCGCTCGAAGACGACGGCGCGGATGCTCCTCGGCCCCGGCTGCAACATCGCGCGCACGCCGCTCGGCGCGCGCAACTTCGAGTACCTCGGCGAAGACCCCGTGCTGTCCGGCCGCACGGCGGCGGCGCTGATACGCGGCCTGCAGTCGGTGAAAGTCGCGCCGTGCCTGAAGCACTACGTCCTGAACGACCAGGAATACTGCCGCACGGTGATCGACGTCGACGCGCCGGAGCGCGCGATCCGCGAAATCTACATGCGCCCGTTCTCGATAGCGGTGCGCGAGGCCGACCCGTGGGCCGTGATGAACTCGTACAACATGGTGCGCGGCAAATACGCTTCGCACTCGTGGTACATAAACTCGGCGCTCTTCGACGAAGGGTGGACAGGCGCGCTGCTGACGGACTGGGGCGGGTACCACGGCGACGTGGCCGCCATCAACGGCGGCACCACTGTCGAGACGTCCTGCAAGCAGAACCCGAAGCGCGACAGGCGCGAAATCGAACTGGTGGAGAACGGCACGATCCGCAAAGACCGCTTCGACGACGCCGTGCGCCGCGCCCTGCGCCTGTATTTCCGCGTGGGCGCGTTCGACTTCGACACGCCGGAGGACCGCGCCGAACAGGCGCGCATCGAAAAGGAATACCTCGGCGAAGCGCACCGCAAGGTGGCGTACGAAGCCGCCGCGCAGTCCGCGGTCCTGCTGAAGAACGCCGGAGGCTTCCTTCCGCTCGACTTCTCCAAGATAAAGAAGATCGCGATCGTCGGGCCGAACGCCGACCAGATAACGTCCATGATCGACGGCAAGCACCTCCGCTGGCGCGGCGGCTCCGGTGCGGTCAAGGCCGACCGCGAAACAACGCCGCTCAAGGCCGCTGTGGACGCCTTCGGGAAAGACCGAGTCCTCTTCGCGCCCGGATGCCGCTTCGAAGACGCGAAGCTCAAGACCGCGAAATCCGTCCCGGGGATGCCGGCGATGGATCCGGTGGAAGCGGCGGCGCAGGCCGACGCGGTGCTTTTCTTCGGCGGTCTCGACCACACGCTCGACCGCGAAGTGCTGGGCTGGGGCCGCATAATGCCGGCCGACCGCCCGGACCTGGAACTCAAGGCCGGAACGGACGCCGCCGGAAAGAAGGTGGACCAGGCGGAACTCATCGCCGCCGTTGCCGCGGCGAACCCGCGCACGGCCGTGATCATAACCGCCGGCGCGCCGGTGTCGGTGGAACGCTGGCACGAAGCGGTGAAGGCGATACTCGTGGACTGGTATCCCGGCGACGAAGGCGTGCGCGCGGTGATGGACATCCTCGGCGGCAAGGTGAACCCGTCCGGCAAGCTTCCGTACACGTTCGGCAAGAAGCTTTCCGACTGGCCCGTGCACGCCAAGGGGCCGAAATGCTTCCCCGGCGTGGAAGAGCCTCTTCCCGGCGGCAAGGGCAAGCGCTGGCGCGAATACTACGAAGACGGGATATGGGTGGGCTACCGCGGATTCGACCGCTCCGGCGCGACGCCGCGCTATCCGTTCGGATTCGGCCTTTCGTACACGACGTTCGAAATCAAGCCGCTGCCGCCCGCCGGCATGGCCTACCGCGTATCCGTGCGCAACACCGGCGCGCGCGCCGGGCGCGAAGTGGTGCAGTTCTACATCTCGAAGCCCAAGGACGCCGGCGTGGAGATGCCGGAGAAAGAGCTGATACGGTTCGCCTCCGTGGAACTCGCGCCGGGGGAGGAGAAGGAAATATCCTTCACGTTAGACGTCCTCGACCTGCGCTACTGGGACGAAAAGGCCGGCGGATGGCGCGTCGCGCCCGGAAAGCACACGGTGCTCGCCGGCGACTCTTCCGACGCGCTGAAGCCCGTCATGGAGATCGATTTCGTGTCGCCAGACATGCTTCCGTCTTCCCGCCCCGGCGACAGAAACAAAGCCGCGGCGCGATGAGAAAAGATCTTTTCGCCCGTGCGGCGCTGGCCGCCTGCATAGCGGCGCTTTCGGCGGCGGCCGCAGGGACGGCCGGGCCCGGTTTCCCCAAGGCGGGCGACGAGGCGGCGAAGACGATCCGCGCGGACTTCAAGGCTCCGCCGCCGGGGTACGGGGAAGTCCCGTTCTGGTGGTGGAGCGGCCCCGACCGGATAGACAAGGGCAGGCTGCTCGAACAGATCGAAGAGCTGCACAAGGCCGGAATCGCCGGCGTGCAGGTGAACTATTCGCACTACAGGACGTCGTTCGCCACGCAGGATTCCGATCCGGCGCTATTCACGCCGGAATGGTGGGACGTGTTCGCGTTCGCCGCGAAGGAATGCGCCAGGCGCGGCATGGGGATTTCATTGAGCAACTACACGCTCGACATCCCGGAAAGGGAAAACCTCTGGCGGAAACTCGGCATAAGCACGCGCGAAACGCGCGCCACCGAGCTTGCGTACGTGAACGGCAAGATCGTGAAGCGGAAGGTTCCGGGCACCTACGACCCTCTGGCACCGGAAGCCGGGAAGCGCGTGGTGGAACGCTTCTTCGACCCGTTCATGGAGAAGGTCCCGGAAGAGGCGCGGGGCGCTTTGAACTATTTCTTCCAGGACGAGCTCGTCCTGGGCCGCGGCATCCTGTGGATGTGGACGGACGATCTTCCGGCCGAGTTCAAAAAGCGCAAGGGCTACGACATCGAACCGCTGCTGCCGGCGCTCTTCACCGATTTCGGGCCCGACACCGCGAAAGTGCGCCTGGACATGAACGACGTGATGTCCGCGCTCGCGTGCGAACGCTACTTCAAGCCGATCTACGACTGGCACGCGAGCCGCGGCCTCGTCTACGGCTGCGACCAGGCGACACGCGGCACGCATCCGACGAAAGAGTACATCGACTACATGCGCACGATGAAGTATTTCACGGCCCCCGGCTTCGACACGCCCGGCCGCAGCGCCGACATAATAAAGAACAAGACCGGCTCGTCGATCGCGCATCTGAACCGGCGTCCGCGCGTGTGGCTCGAAGGCTACCATTCCCAGGGCTGGCAGGCGTCGACGTCCACGATATTCGACTCCACCTGCCACAACTACCTCTACGGCTCGAACCTGCTCAACCTCCACGGCCTCTACTACTCCACCTACGGCGGATGGTGGGAATGGGCGCCGCCATGCTACCACTTCAGGATGCCGTACTGGACGTGCATGAAGACGTTCCTGAAATACTTCGAGCGCCTGAGCTTCATGCTCAGCCAGGGCGAGCACGTGTGCGACGTGGCGGTGGTGAATCCGCTCGAGCCTTGCGTGTACAACAGGGACAGGGGCAATGTTTCCGTAGGCGTCGCCCACGACATCGTGCGGCGTCTCGTGACCGAGGCGCAGACGGACGTAGATTTCATCGACGCCGATTCGCTCGCCCGGGCCGAGGCGGAGGATGGGCGGCTGCGCGTTGCGGGCGAGGCGTACCGGATGGTTGTCGTGCCGGATATGATCGCGATCAAGCGGGCGTCGCTTGAAAAACTCGTCGCGTTCAAGCGTGCGGGCGGCAAGGTCGCCGTCCTCGGCGCGAAGCCGCTGTTCACCGACACGCCACATGCCGGGAAAGCGCAAGCCGACGCCCTTGTGAAGGAACTTTGCGAGGGAGACGGGGCGCTTGTCCTTCCCGCAAAGCCTTCCGCGGCGGAGCTGGCGAAAATCGCCGGCGCCGCAGGCACGCCGGATTTCCGCGCGCCGGGGGCGGCCAAGGCGCTGCACCGCAGGATAGGCGCGTACGACGTCTACTTCGTGTGCGACCTCGCCAAGACCGGGGAATGCGTCTTCCGCGCGGCCGGGACGCCGGAGCTGTGGAATCCATGGGACGGATCGCAGAAGCCCCTTCCGGATTTCAGGCGCAACGCCGACGGCACCACGACCGTGAAGATCGAAGGCGACGGCGCGCCGAAGCTTGTAGTGTTTTCCCCCGGCGGCGGCGCGCCCCGAAAGAGCGGCTGCTACGCCGGAACGCCGCAGGCGCCGGAGCGGAAGAAGATCGCGCCCATGGCCATCGACGGCGATTGGGACTTCACCCCGATTCCGACGCTCGACAACAAGCACGGCGACTTCCGCCTGCCGGTCCGCGAGCGGTTCATCGGACCCGAAATCCGGCGCGTAGAGATGCAAGACGCGGGAAAATACGGCCTGCCGTCCCGCATGACGGTCTCGTTCGGGCCGCAGTTCATCGACGAATCGACGTCGAAGCCGTTTCTTTTTTCGTGGCGCGAAGGCGCGGAAGGCATGCCCGGCTTCCAGGACTGGCACCACGGGCTGAACGGCCGCACTGGCGACGACTTTTTCGTCCTCGGTCCGTACGACCGGCGGTTCTACGACGTAAGGCCAAAACGCGGCGCGAAGCCGGAGCCTAAGACGTTCAAGACATTCGTGTACGCGCCCTGCGACTGCAAGGCCATGCCGGTGGCGCACGGCGCGGCTCCGGAATACATATCCATCGACGGCGCCGCGAGGAAACCCGGCGAAGAGGTGGCGCTTTCCGCAGGGTACCACGAACTGTCCGTCCGCTACAGGGCGTTCGGCCGCGCCGCGCTCGTGATGATGCGCACGGACGTCAAGAGCGAGCCGTCGAAGGTTCCGCTTTCGATGCGCTGGCACGACGATCCGGCGGTGCTGCGTTTCGACCCGTTCGGCGGGAAGATAGCCAAAGCCGCATACACGGCCACGCTCCCGCCCGCCTGCGAAGAGATTTCCGTGCGCCTGCGCGGAACGCTCCTTTCAGCGAAGATCGGCGGCGAAGAGGCGGAAGTCGCGCAGACGGCCGCAGAATCAGGCGAAAACATCTGCACGGTCAAACCGGTGAAAGTCCATGAAGGCGTCGCAACGCTTTCGCTGGAAATCGCGCACGAGCCGGGCAATGTCGGCGGAGCGGCCTTCACGGAACCGGTGCGCCTCAAGTGCGGCAAGGGGAAGATATCGCTCGGGAACTGGGCGCGGAAGGCGGACGGACTCATGTTCTACTCCGGCGGCGCGGTGTATGAAAAGACGTTCACGCTGACTAAAGAACAGGCGGAGCGGTACGATTCGCTCGTGTTCGGCGGAGTGGGCGCATGCTGCAAAGTTTCGCTGAACGGCGGTGCGGAGACGACGCTCTGCTGCCCGCCGTGGCGCGTCGACGCCGGCGGAAAGCTGAAGGAAGGCGAAAACGTCCTCAGGGTCGAAGTCTACAACACGCTCAACAACCACTACCAGACGATACCCACGCGCTACCGCACGTCGATAGACCGGGCGCAGTCGGGGCTGTCCGGTCCGGTGACGCTCGAAGAGAAGTGACGGGCGTCAAGCGGATTCCATACTGGAAGAAGAAAAGAAAGAAGGGGATAATGGACGGGACGAAAGCAACGATCAAGCCAGCGCTGGCGGCCGTCGCGGCCGCGGTTTGCGCGGCAGGCGCGGCGTGCGCGGCGCAGGGGAAGCCAAAGGCCGTTGTGTTCATGCTCGACGGATGCCGGGCGGACGCGATAGAAAACGCGGCGGCGCCGAACATGCGGAAACTGATGGACGGAAAGTGGCAGGAAGGCTACAGATGCGCGTGGTCGCTGTCGGCCCAGACCGTCCCCGACGCGATATCCTCCAGCGCGCCGAACCATGTCGCCATCGCGACTGGAGTGACCACGGCCAAGAACTGCGTGACGAACCTCGGCGTGCAGATGTCGCAGTGCGACTACAAGAAGTATCCCAGCTTGCTCGTGCGGGTGGCGGAGGCCGACCCTTCGGTCAGGGCGCTCTTCA
Source organism: uncultured bacterium (assembly GCA_902799715.1). Lineage (GTDB taxonomy): Bacteria > Verrucomicrobiota > Kiritimatiellia > RFP12 > UBA1067 > CADCBS01. The sequence continues at coordinate 23,775 of CADCBS010000004.1, forward strand.
TGTACGGCTGGCCCGCCGACGAAAGGATATGCCCGCACCCGCGCGTCGAGGCGGTTCCGGGATCGGCCGTCGCGGGCAAAGGCCTGATCGCCCGCGCAGGCGTCCCATGCGCCAAGGACGTCGCGAACGGCGCCGAGTACGCGAAAAGGCTTTCCACGGAAAAAGCCCCCGACGCCGCGATGATCTACCTCGACCTGCCGGACCACGCCGGGCACGGCTACTTCGGCGGCGAAGGCGCGGGCTTCTATCCGTACAGGACGTCGTATCTCAAATCGATCGCGATATGCGACGCGATAATCGGGAAATGCATGGACGCCATAGCGGCGCGCCCGTCGTTCAAGGACGAAGACTGGATGATCGTGATAACCGCCGACCACGGCGGATATTCAAACACGCACGGACTCCTCGGCGGGCACGCGACATCGATTCCGCTCATAGTGTCGTCCCGCGGCGTCAAGCAAGGGCGCATCCCCGGAACGCCCAAGAACTACGACGCGGCGCCGACGGTCCTGCGCCATTTCGGAATCGACGTCTCGGGATTCGATCTCGACGGAAAGGCCGTTGGCGGCGAAGTCGCGCAGGAGCGGACGCGCCCGCTGGCGGAAGGGCTTGCGGCGTATTTCACCTTCGACGGGAAAAAGCCGTCGAACGAGGCCGCCGCCGGACCGTCCGCCGTCCTTTGCGGAAGAACGAAATCCGGCGCCGCCGGGGGCATCCTCGAAAAATGCCTTATCGTGGCGAACGGCGCGAAGGGCGCGCCGGGAGGCGTCCTGCTGAAAGGCTCGGAGGCGCTGAAATTCGAAAACGGAGCGGACTTCGCGATGACGATGTGGGTCAGGATGGACGCGCCGCAGAAGGCCGACGCGCTTATATTCGGAAACAAAGACTGGAGTTCGGGCAACAACCCCGGCATCGCGCTTTGCGCATCGAAATGCACCGAGAACGTGAAGAACCGGGGCGTGGTTTTCAACTGCGTCACGCCCTGGGGACGGAAGCGGATCGACATCGGGACGTACGACGTCGAATACGGCAAGTGGGTGTTCTACGCGATCGTGCGCGGATCCGACGGCGTGGCGAGGCTCTACCAGGGCGCTCCCGACGGCACGCTCTACTTCATCTCCGAAGACGTCCGGGACATCAAGCTCGAAACGTCGCTGCCCTTCCACATCGGCCAGGACGGGACCGGCAGGTACGGCGCGACCTTCAACGGCGCCGTGGACGACTTCGCGCTCTGGACGAGGGCGATTTCGCACGGCGACGTGAGGCGCATCTACGAAGCCGGCCGCAAGGGGCTGCCGCTCGGCGACCTGCTGAAAGGCTCGCCGCTGCCGTAAACGCCGCATGGCAGGGCGCGTTGTCCCAACGCGCCGCCTCGCCGCGGCGGCTTGGGGACAAGCCGCCCTACCAGGGGACGAACCGGTTATGCAACGGCTTGGCAGGGCGCGTTGTCCCAACGCGCCGCCCACGCAAATTTCTGCACGGTCGGCTACTCGGCTTCAAGCGCCGAGAGGCCGACCCTTATGCGAAAAAACTTGCGCTCTCGCCTTCGCCGAGATTCCCGGCCAGGACAACCGGCCCGGCGCCGGGGGCGACGGACACGCCATCGCCGACCGGCACCCAATCGCGGCCAGACCTGCGCTCGAGATACGCCGTCACCGCAACGCCTTCAAGTTCCGCCGGGACGGACAGGTTCTTGGCGCAAACCGCGAACCCGCCACTGGACGGGACCTGCGCAAGCGCAGGCTCGCACAGCACGAGAGACGTCGCGTCCGTGGGACGCAGGCCCAAGCAGTACGACTTCCACAGCGGAAGCCCGTTCGCGCCCGTGGATGCAAGCGTACCTTCGCCGCACGTCTCCAGCCCGGCTTCCCCGGTCAGCCAGTCGCCCGGCACTTTCACGTCGAAATCGCCGCCTGCGTCTGCGTCGGCTATGCGGATGGTGAAGTACGAGGGCGCGACGTACACGAGATTGCCATCCTCGTCGATACTGAACTTGTCGCTTTCGCCTTCCGGGAAGGAGAACTTCGCGAGGTCTTCAACCTGGAGGCCCGCCCCGGATATGAGCGTGTAGGTCTTGCCGGGGGCGAAGACCGAACCGGACGCAAGCGTGACCGCAACAGTTCCTTCTTCGGGAAGCGTCAGCGTCTTGTTGGAAGCGATGGCAAGCGTCGTGTCGGTTTTCCCGAGCGTGAACTTCAGCGTCGTGTCGGCGGCGAGCGTCAGGTTGCCCCCCATCGTGACGGTGCCAGTCTGCGGGAGGGCGAGCGTCGTCCCCGTCGCGAACGAGATCGCGCCTGTCGTGATCCGCTTCCCGGCGTTGATCGCCAAGGTCGCCGTGTCCTTCACGTTCACCGCGCCGGAGAACGGCGCTCTGTTGCCGTTGTAGCTATCCGTGGTGTAGTGGTTCGCCACGACCGTGCCCTTGCCGGTGATGTTCACCGGCGTACCGTTGTCGTAGATGCCGGAGTTGAACGTTATCGTATGCCCTTTGCTGTCGCCCCAGCCAGTCGTGTTGAACGTGATATAGTCGACCTCCGTGCGGAACACTATCGGCAAGGCGATCTCGAAGTCGTTGGTGTACGCCTGGAATTCCGACTTCAAGAGGTTATACGATCTTGCCCAGAAGCAGCCGGTCGAGTTGCCGGCGATGCCTTGCGGCCCTATGATCCACTTCTGGTACGTCCTGTCCGAAGAAGTGTACAACGAATTGGCGCCGTTGTTCCTGAGCCCCCCGGCCACGATCACGCCGCCGCCGACAGAGTAGTTGTTGTTGTACTGCGGGTCGAGATCGCCGGACTTGAGGGTTATGAGGCCCGTCACGATGAAGGCGCCGCCCGTCTCGACCTTGTATACGATATACACACCCGATCCTCCGGTAAACTCAAGGTTGCCGTCCAAAGTGACCGTGGAGTTGGCGCCCACCGCCACTTTCGACGTGTCGCTGAACGACGAGGCCGTAAGCGAGCCCGTAAACGTGACGACTCCCGAACCCATCGTAACCGCGCCGAATGCGACGTTGATGTCGGCATTGACGGTCTTCGCCGAACCGACGCCAGAGAAGTCGAGCGCGTCGCCGGCGCGCGGAACAAGTCCGTTCTTCCAGTTCCCCGGCGTGGAGAAGTTCGCGTCCATGCCGCCCATCCACACGCCGTAGGGATATGCTTCGGCGCGGTTGCCGATGCAGAGCTTGACGCTTGCGCCGTCGCGGAATATCCAGGCGTCTTTGCCGCCGGAAACCGCCGAGGCGTCGAGCGTGAAGTTCGAGAGGACGGTGTCCGCCAACGCCGAGGATGCGGTGAAGAGCGTGTATTCGCCGTCCGCGAGAGCGGAGTCGCCCGCCGCCTTCAGCGTCACCGTGCCGGGACCCGTGAACGCGAGCGTTCCGAAGAGCGCCGCGTCGCCGGAAGCGACAGGCGTCACTTCAAGCGTCGTCCCCGCCGTGAATGTGGTCTTGCCCGTCGTAAACTTCATGCCGGGGTTGACGGCCAAGGTCGCCGTGTCGTTCACCTTAACTTCGCCGGAATAAGGGTTCTTGCCGCCGAACGTCTTTGTGACATGGTTGACGACGACCTTGCCCGGTCCTGTAATGTAGACGGGAACGCCCTTGTCGGAGAATCCGGCGTCGAGCGTAATCGTGTGACCCAAACCGTCAAGACCGGTCGTGTTGTAGGTCCAGCTTTTCGCGTTCTCGCGCAGAACCGTCCAGAGCGAAACCGTGAAATCGTTCGTCCAAGGCTGGAACTCGGGATTGACCTTGCTGTTGGCGTTGACCCAAAGGCCGTTGTTCTCCGTGGTTCCCGTAATGCCGCCGGGACCGATGACCCACTTATGCGTCACAGAATTGTCGTCGAGCGTTGCATAGATATTCTTGGCGCTGTCATTGACGACGCTTCCCGCCACGACCAGACCCGTTCCGGGGCTTGCCTGCGGACGCAACGCACAGTTCGATCCGGCCGCAAGGCCGAGCTTGCCCGTCACGATGAACTTGCCGCCGGCGTTCACCTTGTAGACGGCGTAATGGTCGGCGCCGTCGACATAAGTCAGCATCAAGTCGCCGTCGACCGTGACGGTCGAGTTCGCGCCGACCGCCACTTTCTCCATTTCGCTGAACGATGCCGCCTTCATCTTGTCCCCTGTGAAGGTGACGATGCCCGAACCCATCGTGACCGCGCCGAGCGCGGCGTCGATGTCGCCTTCGATAGTAGCCGCAGCAGTTACGCCGGAGAAGTCTACGGCCTCTCCCGCGACGGGAGCCGTTTCGTCAAGCCAGTTGGCGTCCGTAGACATCTTGCCGTCGCCCGCGAATCCGGTCCATGCGTTCCCGGGGAGGTTGCCGACATTGAGAAGAAGAACGCCATCTTTGACCATCCACGAATACACTTCGCCGCCTGTCGACGGAACGAGTCTGTCCTGCACGTCTGCGGCCGCCACATTGCCGGAGAATATCCTGTAGACGCCCTTCGCGAACGCCGAGCCGCCCTTCAAGAGCGTGACGTCGCCGGACGCGGGAAGCGCTATGGACGTTATCGCGACGGGCGCGCCGCCGGCCACATCAAGCGTCGTGCCGCCCGCAAACGAAAGCGGACGCGACAGCGTCGCCACGCTCTCGCCGAGCGCGAGCGTGCCCTCGTTCACGTTCAGAGCGCCGGTGGCGGTCTGGTTGCGTTGGATGTTGAGGATGCCCGAACCTTTTTTGACGATCGCGCCCTCGCCCTGCGGGTCAGCCTGCAAATTGCAGGTGAAGGCCTGCGTATCGATCGTGAGCCCGCCCGCGCCGATTGTCATCGGCGTCGAGGACGGCCCGAAGTTCTGATGCGTTCCTATCGACCAGCTGTCGGCGGCTGAGAGGACGAGCGTCGAATTGTCGAAACGCGCCGAGTTCGCAGGCCTGTCGTGAAAGACCTTGAAGCACTTCGCCGTGATTACGCTGTCGACGAAATCTGCCGTGTAGAAGCCCGCGGTGTTCGCGCCTACTACATTGTGCCCGAGGTTGATTATACCCGTTCCGACATCGAGGACGGAGTTCGTCATCGCAAGCGAGAACTTGGGTTCGAGCGGGTTCCTGTTGCCTGAGTCGTAGCCGATATGGAGATTCTTGTTGTTCGCGACCCTGAACGTGGAATTGCTGAACATCATGTACATTTCAGGCGTATCGGCCTCAGTCGTGTTGTCGCGGCACGTCATTATGTATGTTTCGCCGCCGGTCTGGAAAAGGCCGCCGTCCGTGACATTGAACCGGAGCGTCCCACGACGCGAGTTCTGCATGAACCAGTTGTTGCCGTTTTCGTCCGAAACCATCTGGCCGCCGAAGATATTGACCGTTGTGTCCGAATCGACGTTCGCGTCGTACGAGGCATTCCACGTATAGCGGGCCGACGACCTAAACACGGCGTCTTTCGCAATCGTAAGGACGGCAGGAGCCGCGGCTCCGTTAAAACCGGGATTCGCCGTAGTATGGAATGTACCGTTCGCGAGAGTGACGTCCATGCCGGGAGCCATGTAGCGGTTCGCGGCGACGGAAAAATCGGTGGAAAGCGTCTCGCCGTCGCAGTCGAGCGCGACCGGCTTTGAAGGATCCGTGCCGAGCGTCAGTTTCGCGGGAGCGACCGTCGCGCCGGAAAGGACCTTGAGCGTCCCTTCCGTGACTGTCGTCTGCTCCGTGCGGCTTGCGCCAAGGGCGAGCGTGCCCGCGCCCTTCTTCTCGATCGCGCCGGCCATGGGGGCCGTAACGGTCGCCGTGACGCCCTGCGCGACCGAAACCGACGGGACGGTGAGGGTGGCAGCGCCGTCCACGGTCGCGTTGTCGCGAAATACGATTTCGTTCACAGCCGCGTTCGCAGCGAGCGTCGCCGCCGCGCCGTCCGTCGCGAAGATGGCGTTGTTGCCATCCTCCCAGTCTGCGGCGGCAGAATTCCTGTCCCATGCACCCGTATCGTCCCAGCTTGTCCCGCTGCCATTCCAAGTGTAGTCGTCGGCAGTGATCGTGAGCGTGAGCGCACCGTTCACGACCGCGACCTCATGGGGAAGCGCGACAGCGCCGAATGTCGGGTTGACATTGAACTTTGCCGCGTCATCCGTCTCGAAAAGTGCAAATGTCGTGCCTGCGGCGGGTGCGGCGGTGAAGTTGAGGTTGATTGTGGCAGGATTGGCCGCCGTCGCAGTGATGTTCGTCGTCGTGACGGAAATCGCGTCTGTCTCCGTGGCGTTGGCGTCAAGACTGAGGATGCCGCCAGCGCCAAGAGTGAACGCATCGAGCGTATAGGCCGCAACCGCGCCGTCGCGCGTAAAATAGTCGGTCGTGCCGCCGGAAGCGAGCGTCAAGTCAGGAGAATCGTCGGTTATCGTCGCGCCTGCGAGTGTCAGGACGCCGCCGTCAGTCGCGGAAAGCACCACTGACGAAGCGGAGAGCGCGCCAGAAAGGGTCAGGTTGCCGCCCTCGGCGCGGAACGCGGATGCCGCGTAATCCTTTGTTGACGCCCATGTTCCGTTCGATACGACGAGCGGGCCCGTGAACGTCATCTTCTTCGTGGGCGACGACCCGGTGATGTTATTCCACGTTATAGAGCCGGCGCCGGTCTTCGTGATGCCGCCTGCACCCTTGAGCGCGGAGGAGTTGTCGTCGGTTGTCAGCGATACGCCGGAGGGGATGTCGATTGTCAGCCCGCCGGACTGTATCTCGTAGATGTCGGTCGTGACGGCGGTGTTCTGCCCGATGAAGCTTTTGTTGCCGCTGGCACCGGCGTAATGGATCGTCGCGCCGTTGAACTTCACCGAGGGCTGCGGATACAAGTAGGCGTAAATCTGGTGGTACAGTGTCAGGTCTGCGCCTGAGCCAAAGGTGATCGTGTTTGCGCTGCTCGCCGGAGTGTTGAGATATGACGTCGTCTGCCCGATTGTGATCTGATTCGCAGTAATCTTGGAATCCGCAACAGACGCCGTCATTTTGAGGGTCTTGTGCTTCTTGCTGTTAGCCTGTTCCATGCCACCGAACGTGATGTTCTTGCCGCTCGGAACCGCCATCTCCGAGTTGCTCGCCATCGTGAAGCTGATGACTACATCGCGATTGTCCGTGGTGGAACTTGCCCTGGCTGTGAACTTGATGTCCGTAGAAGAGCAAATGAACTTTCCGTTGTTGAGCGAAACGCTCGTCGTGCCGCCGTAAGTTCCCTCGTTGCTGGCGCGCTTTCCGAAGTAGGGCGTAGACGTTGAGGTGTAGTTTATGGTCGCGCCGTTTATATTCAGGGTTGTCGTGCCGGCGAGTCCCCACCATCCGCTTGTCTGGTTCACGGTCAGACCGGAGCCGAGCGTCGTCGTGGCATCAGCCAATGTCTGGTTGGCGGAAACGTCCAACGTGCCGTTGATCCACGTCTTGCCTTTCAGTCCGTCCGCAGTAGTAATTGACCGTGTGCCGCCGTTAAGGTCTTCGTCGGCGACGGCAGTTGTTGCAGCGAAGAGCGCGAAAGCCAACGCGACAGCCGCCTTTGTCGCCGCCGCGCTTATTCTTTTCATTGTCGTTTTCATTTTTGTTTTTCCTTTCGGGTTAGTAGTTAGTCAATGGAAAGTGTTTGGGTGTTTGAGTTGTTGAATGTTGCCAGTGTGGAAGTGTTGCCAGTACCAGTGTTGCCAATTTCCAATTGAGAATTGGTATTGGAATTGGAATTGGATATTTTCACATTGGCAACATTTTACAAGTGTTGGGGCCGGTAGGGCGCGATGACCCCATCGCGCCGCAAAACAAAAACACCCCGCGCCATCCCGCGTGAAACGCGCAGGAAGGCGTCTGCAACGCGCCGGGAGCGCGTTCTTGCTATGAACGTGGGGGGGGGGGGGGGGGTAAAATGCAAAGCCTCGCCTGCGCGCCGTCCGGCGCGCTCTCAAGGGCGTTCCATGTGATTTTCTCTCTGTCATGGTATCGTCTTCAAGGCTCTGGCGCATTGCGGAAAGACACCCCCGCAAACGTGCCGATAGTATGCAAAATCCCCCGGCGCGAAGTCAAGCGCGAAAATGCCGCCAACGCGCGGCTTGAAACTGTGGCGCGCGGCAATGCGATTTGCTATACTCGCGCGGCGACCGGACGGCAGGACCTGCGCGTCCGGCGCTGGAGACGCACACCAATGGATAAAACTGCATTTCACGTTCTCGCCGCGCTGGCGGCGCTTCCGCTTGCGGGATGCTTCACCTTGACCGAAACCCCCGCGCCGAAAATCGAAATCGCACAGGCCGCGGAATCGGCCCCCGCCGTGAACATAGGCGGATACGCGGTCGAAGTGGTGAACTACATCCCAGTGTACGGCTGGGAGACGCGATACGCCTCCGGATGGGGATACGGCGGCCGCCGCGGGCGCTACCGCCACCCGCACTGGCAGACCGTCGCCACCGAAACCTACATCCCGCAGGCGGGCGTCACCGATTTCTACCTGCGGCGCGCAGCGCACCTTCTCGAGGACAGCGGGCTGATAGTGGCCACGACAAACGCGCAGTACGAAATCTCCGGCGAGTTCACCGGGCCGTTCACGCCGGAAGGGACGCGGTGGCGGATGGCGGCCATCGACATCGGCTCGCTTTTCTTCGCGCTCTACGACGCTTCGGAGTGGCAGCTTGAAGTGCGCGTCCGCGACACGTCCACGGGGCGCGTCGTATTCTCGCGCACGCTGCGCCAGGAATACGAATGCTGCGCCTTTTCGCCGTTCTGGCTGTTCGGGCTTGCGATGCACGACGGCATAAACGGCGACTGGCAGAAGTCGTGGTGCCTTCAGGTTCTGACCGACCGCTCCGTGGCGGAAATCTCGAAGTTCCTGCAATCCGCGCAAAAGGGAGCAACGAAGGAAACGGCACGGGGGGCGAAGGCGGAATGAGCGGAACAGACGACACGCCCGGAGCCGCCGCCACGCTCGAATCGGTGTGCTTCATGTATCCGGGGCAGGAGGCCCTGCACGACGTCACGCTCTCGATCCCGGCGCGTTCGCTCGTGGCGATCGTGGGGCCGAACGGGGGAGGGAAGACCACGTTGCTGCGCATACTGCTCGGCGAGCTGAAGCCGGCGTGCGGCAAGGTGCGGGTGCTCGGCGAAGACCCTGCGCGCGCGCGCAGGCGCGTCGGATACGTCCCGCAGAAGGTCGACGTCGATCCGCGCTTTCCGCTTTCCGTGCGCGAGGCCGCGCTGATGGGACGCGCGGGAATGGCCGGGCTGTTCTATTCCGCGGCTGACAGGAAATGCGCCGACGAGGCGCTCGACCGCGTCGGAATGCTCGAGCTCCGCGACAGGCCGGTTTCCTCCCTTTCCGGCGGCGAGTGGCAGCGCGTCCTGATCGCGCAGGCTCTCGCGGCCGGGCCGGAGCTGCTGCTGCTGGACGAGCCGGTGGCGAACGTCGACCCGGAGCACGCGGCGCGGCTGTACGCGCTTTTCGAAGAGCTTTCGGCGGGAGTGTCGGTGCTGATGGTGTCGCACAACCTGTCCGCCGTGACGGACCGCGCCAAATACGTGATCTGCGTGAACAGGACGGCCGGGATGCACAAGCTCGGCGAAATAGCGTCCGAAACTTTCCGCACGTCGTTCGGGCAGTCGCTCGCGCTCCTGCGCCACGACCACTGCCCGGTGGGGTGCGACTGCACGCCGGGATGCGCCCACTTCGCGGGCGGGGGGAAGGAGGCGGCGCGGTGAACGCGGAAGGACTGTGCAATCCCCTGTGCGCGGCCGCGCTTTCCGCCGCGGCGGCGGGGCTTCTCGGCCCGTTCGTCCTGGCCCGCCGCGCCACGTACGTCGCCGGCGCGGTTTCGCACAGCATGATGGCGGGCATAGGGCTGGCCGCATACTGCGGCGCGAAACTGGGCATGGAGTGGTTCACTCCGTTCGCGGGGTCGATAGCCGCGGCCGTGGCCGCCGCCCTGGCGCTCGCGGCGTTCTCCCGCAAGAACGATGCGCGCACGGACGCCGTGCTGAGCGGAATCTGGGCCGGCGGCTTCGCGACCGGGCTCGTCCTGATGCTCGCGTCCACGGGGGAGGAGGCCGACGTGGAGGAATACCTTGTCGGGTCGATACTCGGCGTTGAAAGCGGCAGGCTCGTGTCGCTCGCGGCGCTCGACGCCGCGATAGCCGCGATAGTCTGCCTCGGCTTCGGCAGGCTGACGGCGCTGTCTTTCGACAAGCGCCTCGCCGGGCTGCGCGGCGTGAACGTGCCGCTGTGGGAAACGGCGTTCGCCGTGGCGACCGCGCTCGCGGTGGCCCTGCTCGCGCACACGGGCGGGATACTGACGGCGATCGCGCTGCTTTCGCTGCCCGCGGCCGCGGCGTCGCGGTTCTCCCGCTCGATACGCGGACAGATGGCGCTCGCGGCGGCGTTCGCGTTCGCGGCGGAATGCGCGGCCGTGGCCGCAGGCAAGATGCTCGATCCGCGGGTTTCCTCCGCCGTCGCGGTGTTCGTCCTCCTTGCGGCATGCGCGATCCCCGCGCCGGGACGGAACGGAAAGGGAAGGTCCTGACATGCATCTGGACGGAAACGCGGACGGCGCAGGGATTTCGGACGAACGCATAGGGCTGGAGATGGAACGGCTCCAGCTCGAACGCGAACGGCTCGAGCGCGAGCGCGAACGCGCGGACCGCGAAACCGGGCTCGACGCCAAGGCCGCCCGGCGCGTCACGATGCTGACGGCCGCCGTAATGGCGGCGGCCGGGCTGATCGCAGGATTCATCCTGGGCATGCAGACATCGGAGTTTCTCCGCAAAAGCGACGACGAACGCGCGCTGAAGGAAGCCATTTCCGCAATCCCCGAAGAGATAGGGAAGCAGGACGGGCCGACAGGCGGCGTGCCGGCCGCGATCAAGATACGCTGAACCGGCCGCGCCGCTAACGGCCTGCGGCGGCGGACAGCATTCCGGCGGCCGCGCACGCCGCGTCGCGGACCGCGAGATACGCCTGTTTTGCATGGTCTGCCGCCGCGACGGCGGGAATCGACAGCGGAACCTGCCCCGCGGCGGCGAGAGAGAAGGCGAGAAACGCCGCGTTGGCCGCCAGGATGAGCGTCCAGGAAAACACCCTGCCGTATTCCTGTATGTCAGGCTGCCTGACAACAAGCGACGACACCGTGAAGCACAGGTGGAACCCCCACAGGAACCCCGCGCCTGCAAGCCACGCCTGCGGGCACGGAAGCGCCCCGCACGCCAGGCTGGCGCACAGGGCCGCCAACGCCAGCAGAACCGCGTAGAAGGGGAAGAAATACGGGGAAAGGGTGATCAGCATGTTCGACTTCGAAAGCGCCACGGAGCCGCCGCTCGCCGCGACCTTCAGCCTGCCGACCTTCGCGCCGCAGAGGATCCCGAACAGCGCATGGGTAAGCTCGTGCGCAAGGACGTACGCCCGCACGGGGCGCACGCGCACCGCCCACGCCGCGCCGAACGCCATGAACCCGCAGGACGCCCAGAACACCGGCCCGGCCGTTCCGGCGTCGCCTATTGCGGAAAACACGGCCGGGACGGAAGCGGCCGCGCCCCAGGCCGCCGGCATCATCGCGACTCCCGCGATAAAGCGCAAAAAGCCCAATGCCGCGCCCCGCGTCAGTCCTCGAAAATGAAAACGGTCTCGCCGGGGAACACCCGGCGGGCCTTGCGCGCCACGTATTCCACGAACGCGGGGTCTTTCTTGAAGCGTTCGCGGTTCTCGCGCAGCCTGGCGATTTCGGCGCGCTTGGCGTTTATGCGCCTTGCAATCTCTTCGCGCTTGCGGCAGATGCTGTCGCCGCGGTTGAATTTCGGCACGCAGAATATCGCGCCGGCGGCGACAACCCCTGCCACGGCGAGCCACCAGGTGACGACGAGCACTTTGGCGTAGAATTTTTCCATGTAATGATTTTACCCCCGCGGCGGTGCGGATGTCAAGCAATTCCCGCGCCCCGCGGAAGGCGCGGAAAGAACGCGATATGGAAAAAAAGCCCCGCATTTGGTAGAATTTCCGGCATGGAGGGAAGGGACAAATGAAGAAAACCATTGTCGCCGCGCTGCTCGCGGCATTGTCGGCGGCCGCTCCGGCCGCGTACGGGGCGGAAAAAGAAAACGACGGCGGAAGGATATGGCTGCCGATCGGGCTGTCGATCGTCGCGCCGCCCGTGCAGCTGCCCAGTCCGTCGCACACGGTGTTCGGCGGGATGGTGAATCTCGGATACGGACAGGTGGAAAACATCGCGATACTCGATGCCGGAATCGCGAACAACGTCACCGGTACGATGTGCGGCGTGCAGGCCGGCGCGCTGAACTTCGCCGGAAACGCCTACGGCGTGCAGGCGGGCGTCTTCAACTCCGCCGACGTCACGGCCGGCCTGCAGATCGGCGTGCTGAATTTCACAGGCGATCTCCACGGCGTGCAGATAGGCGTGCTGAACTTCAGCAGTTCGGGCGGCGCGCTCGTGTTCCCGATCGTGAACATCGGCTTCTGACATCGTCCGGCGGGCGCAGGCGCCCGGCCCGGGAACCAGAAAGGATCATGCACATGGACAGACGGCTTGTCACTATCGTTTCGGCGTTGGCGCTGATTCCGCCGGCGTCCGGAATCCAGGCGTTCGAAATCGGCGAGGCGCTTTCCGGCGAGGCGTTCTGGAAGTCCGACCCGGTGATGTTCGTCCAGAACCACCGCGAACAGGGCTTCAAATTCACCTCGGAAAGCCGCAAGGGCGCCGACACGCGCCTCGACGGCGCCGTGACGTATTTCGGGATACCGGTGTTCGAGAGCCGCATCGAATTCACCGGCGACGGAACCGGCATCGAGCGGGTGGAGCTTACGCTCTACAGCACGGCCGGGACGGAATCCTTCGAGGAGAGGGGGACCGGCGAGGGCACGATGCGCAGGCTGGTGCGCAACGAGAAGACGATCACGCGCGAGGGGTTCCGCAAGATACTGTCCGACACGAGGGCCAGGCTTACGCCGGCCGGCAGGAAGAATCCGCAGGCCGTGCCGGTGCCCGTGAAGGGGCAGGGGCAGGTGCAGCGGGTCCAGACGTGGCCCAAGACGGACATCCCGACCGTCACGTCCATGACATGGAGTTTTTCGCAGGACGGCGGCCGGGCGGAGACGTTCAAGCCCGGGTTCGTGCGCGTGGCGGTGGACGGCCCGGCGAGGCTCGCCGCAGGCGCAGGCGGCATGTCGCGCGGCGGCAGGACCGCGAGACAGGTCGCGAAGTCGCGCAAGTCGGTGAAGGAGAATGTCGTACGCGATCCGCGCGGCGACGTTTTCGTGGACAACGTGCCGATGGTGGACCAGGGGCAGAAGGGATACTGCGCGGCCGCGGCCGCCGAACGCGTGCTGCGCTACTACGGCGTGGAAGTGGACGAGCATGAAATCGGACAGAGCGCCGGAACCTCCGCGGAGGGCGGCACCACGGCCAAGGGCATGAAGGACGCGGTCGACGCGATCGGGCGGCGTTTCAAGCTCGCCACCGTGACGCTGTACGGCGATTTCGAGAAATCCACCGACGAACAGGTCAAAGGGCTCGAGAAGGCGGTGGACAGCTACAACAAGACCGCGAAGAAACTCAGGAAGCCGACGATCGGCAAGGACGTCTACATCAAGCGGCAGGGCGGCGCGCTCGCATACGACGCGGTGGCGCTGGACGAGGCGATGGACGCCGAGGTGCTGAAGGAAATGAAGGTGAACGGCGCCCAGAAATCGCGCTACATGAAGTTCATGAAAGACGTGCGCCAGTACGTCAACGAAGGGATGCCGCTCTTCTGGAGCGTGACGCTGGGCAGGTATCCCGAGGCGGATCTTCCGCAGGCGAGCGGCGGGCACATGCGCCTTATCATCGGCTACAACGACAAGAAGCGCGAGATACTCTATTCCGACACCTGGGGCAAGGGGCACGAACTGAAGCGCATGCCGGCCGACTGGGCCTGGACGATTTCGAACTGCCTGATGGTGATGAAGCCGCTCCGCTGACCGGCGGCTTCTACGCAAGCGCCCGCGCCGCCGCGACGGCCGCCGCGAGCGCTATCGCCGCGGTGTCGCTGCGCAGTATGCGCGGGCCGAGGGAGATGCGCGCGAAGCTTTCCTTCTCCAGCATCCCGAGCTCGGCGTCCGTCCAGCCGCCTTCCGGCCCTATCGCGAGCACGGGGACCGTGCCGGCCGCGGCCCGGAGATCCGCGCCGGGATCGCGCGAAGGATGCGCCGCGAACCGCGCGGGCTGGCCTTCGAACATCCGCGCAAGCGCCCCGGAACGCGCGAACGCGGCGAAATCCCTGTGCGCGGAAACCAGCGGCAGGACCGTCGCGCCAGACTGCATGAGCCCTTCGACCATGCAAGGGCGGGCGACGCCGGGATCGACGATCTTCGCCCCCCAGTACGCCTTTTCCGTCTTCTCCGCCCACACGAGCGCGATGCGCCTTGCGCCCATGGCGGTTATCTGCGGCAGCAGGCGCTTGTAGGAACGCGGGCGCGGCATCGCCAGCAGCAGGTCGAACCACGGCGCCGGCGCTTCGTCGCCGTGGGAAGTCTGTATGGACACCGCGCCTTCCGGCGAGACTGAAAGTATCCGCGAAACGCCGGCCGGGCCGTCCACCACGCCGGTTTTCAGCGGGCAGCCCGCCTCCGCCTTCAGGACGGTCCTGACATGCACGGCCCGCACGTCGTCCGGCGCGAGGCGCGCCGTGCCGTCCGCGCCGATCTCCTCCCGCTCGAAAAGGATGCGGTTCACTTGCCCTGCTTCCGCATGGACTCCGGCATCACGCGCGAGACGGATTTCAGGGAATCGTCGAAAACGTCGTTCGCCACGGCCGACACGTCGGCGGCCGTCACGGACTCGATGTCGTCCACGATTTCCTCGATGGTGCAGATGCGCCCGTAGCACAGCACGGACGGCCCGGCGTGGAACACGCGGCTGCGGGGCGACTCCAATGACAGGCGGAACGTCCCTTCGAGATAATCCTTCGTGCGGCGGAGTTCGGCGGCGGAAGGCTTGTGCGCCTTTATGCGGGCGAGTTCCCTGTCGATCGCCGCCCGGGCCTTGGATTCGTTCGCCGGGTCGAGGCCAAGGAACACCGCCCACGCGCCTGTGTCGTCGAAGTACTGCGCGGTGCTGTGCACGTCGTAGCTCAGCCCGCGCTTCTCGCGTATGCTCTGGAACAGGCGCGACGACATCGACCTGCCCATCATGGCGTCGAGCACGTTCAGCGCCCAGCGGCGCGGATCGTTCCGGCCGAACGTCCTGTACCCTATCGCAAGCTGCATCTGCTGCACGTCGCGGTACGCGTCCGTCTGCGGCTTCGGCGGGCGGCGGACGGGAAAAGCCGGCGAGCGCGGCGGACGGCCGCCTGAAAGCGTCCCGAAGAATTTCTCCGCGAGGGCTTTGGCGTCTCCGGGGTCGAAATTGCCCGACACTGCGATCACGGTGGCGGAAGGCACGTACGACTTCGCGATGTACGCGCGCAGCGTCTCGGGCGTCATCCCGGCGAGCGTCTCCTCCGTGCCGATAACCGGGCGCGCGAGGGGATGCCCGCAGAAGAGCGCGGCGCTCAGGTTTTCGTCGACGACGCTCGAAGGGTCGTCGTCGTACATCTTCATCTCCTCCAGCACCACGCGGCGTTCGCGCTCGAACTCGACGCCGGGGATGGAGGCGTTCATGTACATGTCGGCGATGATCTCCGCCGCCGTGGGCAGGAATTCGCACGGCATGGTGGCGTAGAAGAGCGTGGACTCCTCGCCGGTGGCCGCGTTGAAGCCGCCGCCGCGCCCTTCGATCGCCTGCGAAATCTCGAGCGCCGTGCGCGTGGGCGTGCCCTTGAAGAGCATGTGCTCGATGAAGTGCGATATGCCGCCGAGCGCGGCGGGCTCGTGCCGCGAACCCGACTTCACGAACACGGCGAACGTCACCGACTCGGCGTTCGGGTCCGGCATCAGCGCCATGCGGGCGCCGTTGCGCAATTTTTCAAGCGTTGCGGGAAACATCTTCAAGTTCCTTCAGGGTTGTGGCGCCGTCGTACAGCGCCTTTCCGACTATGGCCGCGCGCAGGTTGGGCCTGCCGAGCGCGGCGAGCGCGCGGACGTCCGCGGGGGAGGACACGCCGCCGGAGGCGGTCACGGACGCGTGGGGCGCGGCGTCGCACACGGCGGCGGTCTGCTCCAGGTTCGGCCCGCGCAGCATGCCGTCCGTCGCGGTGTCGGTGTAGATTATCGTCTGCACGCCCAGGGCGTCCATATTCGCGGCGAGGTCCACCGCCGGAGTCCCCGAAGTGCTGGTCCAGCCGCGCGTCTGCACGAAACCTCCGCGCGCGTCGATGCCCACTGCTATCCTGGCGCCGAAGCGCTCCACGGCGCGCGCGGTGAAATCCGGATCCTCGATCGCGGCGGAGCCGAGTATCGCCCTCGCCGCGCCGGCGGCCAGCACGGCCTCGACGCATTCCATGCCGCGCAGGCCGCCGCCAACCTCCACGGGCCGGCCGAACGCCTCTATTATCGCGCGGATCGCGTCCGCGTGGCGCGGCGCGCCGCCGAATGCGCCGTCCAGGTCCACCACGTGGAGCTCCGCCGCGCCTTGCGCGCGCCAGTCGCGCGCCTGCGCCGCGGGGTCGGCGCAGTACACCGTCTCGTCCTCGGCCCGCCCCTGCCGCAGGCGCACGCACCTGCCGCCTTTCAAGTCTATCGCTGGCAATATGGTCATGCCGCCTCCGCGCCTTTCCGGTCAGATCACGCCCTTCGACGACGGCACGCCGCTTTCGCGCGGATCGTCCTCCGCCGCCTGCCGCAACGCGCGCGCGAACGCCTTGAAGATGCCTTCGCACACGTGGTGCGCCTCGTCGCCGCATATCTGGCGCAGGTGGATGTTCATCCGCCCCTCCACCGACACCGCGCGGAAGAATTCGTCGAGCAGCTTCACTTCGAAATCGCGCACCTTCGCGTGCTTCATCGCGCACTGGAACGTCTCGTACGGGCGCCCGCCCAGATCGATCGAAGCCTCGCACAGCGCCTCGTCCATCGGTATCGAAGCGAAGCCGTACCTGCGTATGCCGCGCCTTTCGCCGAGCGCCTTGTCGATGGCCTTGCCTATCACAAGCCCCACGTCCTCCACCGTGTGGTGGTAGTCCACGTCTATGTCGCCTTCGGCCTTGACTTCGAGGCCGGCCGCCGCATGCTTGCCGAGAAGCTCCAGCATGTGGTCGAAGAATCCGATCCCGGTCGCCGCCGACACGGCGCCGCCGTCAAGGTCCAGCGCGACGCGCACGGACGTTTCTTTTGTAGTGCGTTCTATTTCGGCTTTTCTCATAGTCTATGTCTCCATGCGAAAGCATCCGCCGCCGCGCCGGGCGTCATGCGCGCCCGCGACGGCCGCGGCCTGCCCTCTTGCCTTCCGCGCCGGAAGTCTTGCGTCCGCCATTTCCCTGCCGGCGCGCCGGGCGGCCGGCCGCTCCGCCGTCCGGACCGCCGGCCGGGACGAAATCGGCGCGGCGCGCGTCGATGTCCACAGTCTTCACGCGCACGCGCATCCGCGTGCCGGCGCTCCACGCGTCGCGCCCGGCCGAAAGTTCCCCGCGCCCCGCGTCGAACCGCACGTACGCGCCCGAAAGGTCCGCGATATGCACAAGCCCGCCCACGGCGAGGTCCGGTATGTCGATGAACGCGCCGGCGCTGGTGCATTTCGCCACCACGGCTTCGTATTCGCGCAGGTCGCCTATCTCGATCTGCTTCGCGAGGAAGCGGAACTTCTTTATCTCGGTAAGCGCGCGCTCCGCCTCGTCGGCCGCCTGCTCGCGCTCGCTGCAGTGCTTCGCCGCGGCGGACAGGTACTGCGGGCGCTCCTTCGGGGACTTCCCGGACAGGATCGCCGCGAGCTGCCTGTGGACCGTGAGGTCGGGATACCTGCGGATGGGGGAGGTGAAGTGCGTGTAGTCGGTTTTCGCGAGGCCGAAATGCCCGCTTTCCTCCGAAGAATAGCATGCGCGCTTCATCGAGCGCAGTATCTGCATCGACACCGTCGATTCAAGCGGCGAGCCTTTCATCTTCTCGAGAAGGGCCGGTATCGCGCGCGGGCGCGAAAGGTCGCCGGTCTTCACGCCGGCAAGGCGCAGGGCGCCGGAAAGCTCCTGCAGCCTGTCGGGGTCGGGCTTTTCGTGGTAGCGCGCCAGCGAGCGCACGCGCCGCGAGCGCAGCTCCGCCGCCACGGCCTCGTTCGCCGCAACCATGCATTCCTCCACGAGGCGGTGGGCGTCGTCGGGGCGCTCCGTGCGCACGTCGGAGATTTCGCCGTTCTCGTCGAGTTTGATGGACACTTCGGGCAGTTCCATCTCGAGCGATCCCGCGGCCTTCCTGTTCGCGGTCATCTGCCGGGCGAGCGCGCCGAGTTCGCGCAGGCGCTCCAGGTTCTCCGGCGCGATCGCGATGCCGGGCAGCCTGCCGCCGCGCAGTATCTCCAAAAGCTGCGAATACTCGAGGCGCAGGCTCGAACGCACGAGCGTGCGCGCGAACGAGCGCGCCACGGGCACGCCTTTCGCGTCGAACGTGATGAACACCGACATCGCGCAGCGCGTCTTGCCGGGAAGCAGCGAGCACACGCCGTTCGAAAGCTGTTCGGGCAGCATCGGCACAACCCTGTCGCAAAGGTACACGGACGTCCCGCGCTCGTACGCCTCGGCGTCTATCGCCGAACCGCGCCTTATCCAGCGCGACACGTCGGCGATGTGCACCCCGAGCACGCGCCGCCCGCGGCCGTCGCGCTCGAGCGAAAGCGCGTCGTCGAAATCGCGGGCCTCCGCCGGGTCGCACGTGAACACGAACTTGCGCCGGAAGTCCGTGCGCGAGCGCGCGTCGTCGGGGATCTCCCTGATGCGCTCGGCCTCTTCCGCCGCCGCCTCGGGGAACGCCTCCGGCAGGCCGTACTGCTTCATCACGGATATCGTGTCCAGCGACGGCTTCGAGGCCGGGCCGATGATCTCCGTTATCTCGCCCTCCGGCGCCACGTGGCGGTTCTCCCAGCGCACGAAGCGCATCACGACGCGGTCGCCCTCTTTCGCGCCTTTCGTGTCGGCCACGTAGAAATCGCGGTGGTACGCCGGGTTCAGCGGGATCACGCAGGAAAAGCGCCCTATCCCCGCGAGCGTCCCCACGATGTCGCGCTCGGACCGCTCCAGCACCTTCTCCACCCTGCCGGCGGTCTCGCCTTTCGCCGGATGGAACAGCCGCACCGAAACCGTGTCGCCGGGAAGCGCCGTCCCCAGGTCGCGCTGCTCCACCCACACCTGCGCGCCGGTCTCCGGATGCGTTATCCACCCGGCCCCGTTGCGCGCGAACTTTATGCACGCCGCCACGGTGTCGCCCGCCGTGCGCCTGCGCTTCTTCGCGCCGTCTGCGCGTCTGTCTTCCATCGCCGGAAACCCCTGCCGTTCAGCTCCGGCACTGCCCGGAGCCTTTTATCCTGTATTTGTACGTCGTCAACTCTTCAAGGCCCATCGGGCCGCGCGCGTGCAGCTTGTCGGTGGAAATGCCTATCTCCGCGCCCATGCCGAACTCGGCGCCGTCGGTGAACCGCGTGGACGCGTTCACGTACACCGCCGCGGAATCGACGTCGCGCAGGAATCTCTCCGCCGACGCCTCGGACCGCGTCACGATCGCGTCGGAGTGGTGCGACCCCCATGCGTTCACGTGCGCTATGGCTTCGTCTATCGACTTCACCACGGCCACGTTCATCTCGAGCGAAAGGAATTCGCGGGAGAAGTCGCAGCCGCTTTCGTGCAGCACGACCCCGGCCTTGCGCGCCCACTCCCGCACGCGGGGGAGGAACGCCGCCGCCTCGGCCTCGTGCACGAGAAGGCATTCCGCGGCGTTGCACGCCGAAGGGCGCTGCGCCTTCGAGTTGGCCGTCAGCGCCAGCGCCATGTCGAGGTCCGCCCCGGCGTCCACGTACACGTGGCACACGCCTTTGTAGTGCTTCAGCACCGGCACGAGCGCGGCCTCGGTCACGGCGCGTATAAGCCGCTCGCCGCCGCGCGGTATCGCCACGTCCACGTATTCCGGCAGCCGCACCAGTTCGCGCACGGCTTCGTGGTCCTGCACCGGCACGGACTGCACGGCCGCCGCGGCCGCCGGCCCGGCCGAGCGCGCGAGCGCCGCGGAAAGGACCGCCGAAAGGGCGGCGTTGGACCGCGCGGCCTCCTTGCCTCCGCGCAGTATTATCGCGTTGGAGGTCTTCAGGCACAGCGCGGCGGTGTCCACGCCCACGTTCGGCCGGGATTCGAATATCACCGCCACCACGCCGAACGGTTCGCGCGTCTTCAGTATCTCGAGCCCGTTCGGGCGCACCGTGCGCTTCACCGTCTCGCCCACCGGGTCCGGCAGCGCCGCCACTTCGCGAACGCCGCGCACCATCGCCGCGAAACGCTCCGGCGTCAGCGCGAGCCTGTCGACGAGCGCAGGCGGGTAGCCCGCCGCGCGCGCATCCGCCACGTCCTGCGCGTTCGCGGCCGCGATCTCCCCGCGCGACTCCTCCAGCGAGCGCGCGATCTCCTCCAGCGCCGCGTTCTTGCGCGCGGTGTCGAGCGTCCTGAGGAAACGCGACGCCGCGCGCGCGTCTTTCGCGATCTTCAATACCGTCTCTGCGACTGTCACGGCAACCTCCCGGAGCATGTCACATCGCCGTGGCGGCCATGAACGTGCCGCAGTCTTCGCCGGCGAAAACCCTGTCAAGCACCTTCGGCTTGCGCCCGTCTGCTATGACCACGTTCGCGCCCGCCTTGCACGCCGCGCGCGCCGCGGCCAGCTTCGAATCCATGCCGCCCTTCGAAAGCGCGCCCTTCGCGCCGGCGCGCACGAGCTTCAGCGCGTCCGCGAAGCGCTCCACCTCGGGCACGCGCCGTCCCGCGGCGTCGAGCAGACCGTCCACCGTGGACAGCAGCACCAGCGCGTCGGCGCGGACGAGCTTCGCGATCAGCGCCGACAGCCTGTCGTTGTCGCCGAACGCGAGCCCTTTCAGCTCCTCGTCGGACACCACGTCGTTCTCGTTTATCACCGGAACGATTCCGGCGCGCATCAGATGGTCCAGCACTCGCCGCACGTTCAAGGCGCGGCGCCTGTCGTTGAAATCGGCGCGCGTCAGCAGCACCTGCCCGATCTTCACGCCCTCGGCGGCGAAAAGCCGCTCGTACTCGTTGATGTACCGGGCCTGTCCCACCGCCGCGCACATCTGCACGTCGTTCACCTGCTTCGGGCGCGCCTTCAGGCCCAGCGCCTCGACGCCCGCCGCGACCGCGCCGGACGATACGAACGCCACCTCCACGCCGGACTTCTCCAGCGCGCAGATCTGCGACACGAGCCTTCTGAGCACTCTCCTGTCGGGGCGCCCGGTCTGCGTGGCTATCGCGTGCGTGCCGACCTTGACCACTACCCGGCGCGCGTCGCGCATCACGCCCCTGCATTTCAGCGGTTCTTTCATTGCCATGCTTTTTCTTCCGGGGGGATCCATGCGGAATTCCAGACGTTCCGCCCCCGCGCCTGCAGCTGCCGTGCCGGCCGCGCGGCCGGAAAACCGGTTCCGTCCAAGGCCGCGGCGCCCGTGGCGCCGCTCCAGAGCCTTCGCTTTCTGGTGGGGCTGCCGGGAATCGAACCCGGAACCTACGGTTTAGGAAACCGTCGCTCTGTCCAGTTGAGCTACAACCCCGCGGAAGATTTGGGTATTATAGCACAACTTTCCGTTTTGCGCCATACCCCGCGCGCCGCCGCGCGGGCCGCGGCGGCGGATTCGCAATGCGGGGCGGTTTATGGTAGACTTGCGCCATGGAAAAGAAAAGAAAACACGCAATCGCCGTGAACGCGATAACGTTCTCGCGCGTCCCGATGATCCTGCTGTACCTCGTATTCGCCGTCCTGCAGGTCTGCTGCTTCAGGCCGGATTCAGCCGGGGCGTTCGCTTTCGCCTGGATCGCCGGCCTTTTCATGTTCGGCGCCGGGATATCCGATTTCTTCGACGGACGGCTCGCGCGCAAGTGGGGCGTGGTGTCGGACCTGGGCAAGCTCGCGGACCCGCTGATGGACAAGGTCTTCTTCATAACGGCGTTCCCGTCGCTCGTGTGGATAGCCGGCACGCGCCCCGGCGAGGAGGCGCACGCCGTCCTTCTGCTTTTCTTCGCCGTGTTCTGCATTCTGCGCGACCAGTGGGTCACTTTCATGCGCACGCTGGCCGCCGCCGACGGCAAGGAGATCTCCGCGCAGTGGATCGGCAAGGTGCGCACCGCGCTGTCGTTCCCCGCGGCGGGTTTCGTATACGCCTACGAAACCATGTTCCCGTTCCTGCCGGATTCCTTCCGCGGGCCGTGGCGCGGCGCCTGCATGGCAGCGGAGGCGTTCCTGCTCGTGCTCAATTTCTACTCGGCGTGGGTGTACACCGTCCGCTACTGGCCGAGCGTGCGCAAGGCCGCCGGCGGACGGCATTGAAACGGCCGCCGCCCGGCGCCGGGCGGCGGCGGAAAAAAGAAAGGCAAAAGACATGTCCATAACGTGCGAACCGTTCGGCAAGACCAGATACGGCGAGGAAACGAGGCTCTTCACCATACAGGGCAGGGGCGGGCTGAAAATGTGCGTCACCGACTGGGGCGGCCGCGTGGTGCGGCTCTACACGCCCGACAGGAACGGCGAACTGAAGGACGTCACCGTGGGCTTCGACGATCCCTCCGGCTACGAGAACACCGACCGCTACTGGGCCGCGCTGATCGGCCGCGTGGGCAACCGCATCGGCGGCGGAAAGTTCAAGCTCGACGGGAAGGAATACACGCTCGCCCTGAACAACTTCCCCGCCGGCATCGGCTGCCACCTGCACGGCGGCGAACGCGGCTGGGACAGCTACGTCTGGGACGCGAAGCCTTTCGAGGAGGGCGATTGCGCAGGCATCGTGTTCTCCCGCACGAGCCCCGACGGCGAGGAGGGCTATCCGGGCACGGTGGACGTGTCGGTGAAATACACCGTGACGCCGGACAACGTCTGGCGCGTGGAATACACGGCCACGACCGACAAGGCCACGCCGGTTAACATGACCCAGCACGTCTATTTCAACTTCAAGGGCGAGGCCGGCGGCACCATCTGCGACCACACGCTCCAGATCGAGTCCGACGTGTTCACGCCCTACGGGCCGGACCAGATCCCGACCGGCGAGCTGCGCGCCGTGGAGGGCACGCCTTTCGACTTCCGCGAGCCGCAGGCCATCGGCTCGCGCATCGACGCCGACGACGACCAGATACGCTTCGGCAAGGGCTACGACCACAACTGGGTGCTGCGCAACGCCTCCGGCGCGCTCGCCCGCGCCGCCACTCTGCGCGAGCCGGCGAGCGGACGCAAGCTCGAAGTGTGGACCACCGAGCCCGCCGTGCAGGTGTACACGGCGAACTGGTGCCAGAACGGCTGGAAGGCGAAGGGCGGCGACGTCCTGTGCGAACGCTGCGCGATCGCCCTGGAGACGCAGCACTTCCCAGACGCCCCGAACAAGCCGGGCTTCCCGTCGATAATCCTGCGCCCCGGCGACATCTACCGCACGACCACCGAATTCCGCTTCTCCGCCGAGGCGTGACCGCGCGCGGAAGGAACAAGGAAAACGGCGAAGGAGACAGGAAGATGAAGATGACGATGTTCGCGGCCGCCGCGCTGTCCGCGGCCGCTACGCTCTTCGCGGGCGAGAAGGAGTATATCTGGCCCGAGGGGAAGATGCCCGACGCGCAGCCGCACCAGATCGCGGCCATGACCGACGTTTCCACGAAGAAGGGCTTCAAGCCCGGCGAATGGCGCAAGCCGTACATAGAATGGTTCGACCCGCCGGCGCCGGCCGCCAACACCGGCGTGTGCATGATCCTGATATCCGGCGGCGCCTACAACGTCCAGTGCGACATCAGCCTCGTGCGCCAATGGCGGGAAAAACTCGCCGCGCTCGGCGTGACGTGCGTAAGCCTGGTCCACCGCACCCCCCGCCCGAAGGGCCTGCCGATATGGCAGTCCGCATGGGAGGACGGACAGCGCGCCGTGAGGCTTGTGCGCAGCCAGGCCGCCAAGCGCGGATTCGACCCCGGCAAGATAGGCGTGATGTCGATGTCCGCCGGCTCGCACCTGGCGGTCCTGCTCGCCACGAGTTCGCTCACGCCGGCGTACGCGCCGGTCGACGCACTCGACGCGCAGCCGTGCAACATAAACTTCGCATGCACGTTCGCGATAGCCTACGCGATGTCCGACGGCGTGGGCATGCCGAACAGGCAGGGCGGCGACGCGCCCGGCGTGACGCTGGACCCAGTGTTCAAGTTCGACGCCAAGACCTGCCCGGTGTGGATGTCGCACGGCGGCAACGATCCGTACGCGCCAGCGTCCTCCGCGCACGTCTACCGCAGGCTGCGCGAACGCGGCGTCCCGGCCGAGCTGCACCTGTACCCCGGCAAGCGGCACGGCGCGTTCGGCTTCGACCGCGCGGTCGAGTTCATGCGCCAGATGCGCTTTCTGCCGTGCGGCCCGGAAAAGCCGCTGATGAAGCGCTTCCCGGACGATTCCGCGCGCGCGAAATACGCGAAGAAGGCGGTCTGGCCCAAAGGCAAGACCCCGGACTTCCAGAAGAACCAGTGCGAACCGTACCTTGAATGGCACTTCCCGAAGAAGCTTTCCACGAAGGCGATCCAGATAATATTCTCCGGCGGCTCGTACCAAGGCAATTCCCCCGAAGGCTTCGAGGTCAAGCCGGCGCGCCGCTACCTGAACGCGAAGGGAATGACGGTCGTGACCGTGCGATACCGCACGCCGCGCCCGGCGGCGCCGCTCGCCAAACACGTCACCGCTTGGCAGGACCTCCAGCGCGCGATCAGGCTGGTCCGCGCCGAAGCTCCGAAGCACGGGCTCGACCCGGACCGCATCGGCGTGATGGGGTCTTCCGCGGGCGGGCATCTCGCGCTCATGTGCGCGACAAGCTCCACGCAGGCCGCGTACAAGCCGATCGACGAAACCGACTCGATCCCCTGCAACGTGCAGTGGGCCGTGGCCATCTATCCGGCGTACGCGCTCGACGACGGCGCGGAGGCGTTCAACACTACCGGCGGCAACGCCGATTCCGCGCGGCTCGTCCCCGAATTCAAGTTCGACTCCGCCACGCCGCCGGTTCTCTTCGTGCACGGCGACGCAGACAAGTGGGCAGCGATGAATTCCGTGAAGGCGTGGGAACGGCTCCGCCGCATGGGCGTGCAGGGCGAGCTGCACACGCTGGCGCTGCGCGGCCACTGCTTCCAGAAGACGGCTTCGCCAGGCACGGGAAGCTACACGTACCTCGACCGCATCTGGGAATTCCTGTCCGGCAAGAAGCTGAACAAGTAGCGGCGCTCGGAGGCGCAAGGAGGACGCGATGGGATTCTTCAAGGCATACGACATGCGCGGGACGTTCGGAAAGGACTTCACCGCCGACACCGTGCGCGCGGTGGGGGAGGCCCTTCCCGGAGTCGTCGGCGCGAAGAAATTCCTCGTGGGCCGCGACATGCGCCTCACGTCGCGCACCGTGCGCGACGCCCTCGTGGCGGGCCTCCTTTCCGCCGGCGCCGAGGTGGACGACATCGGCCCCGCGACGACCCCGATGGTCTACTTCTTCACGGCGGACGGAGACTGCGGCGCAAGCGTGCAGATCACGGCTTCGCACAACCCCGCAGGCGACAACGGGATGAAGGTTTCCTTCGGCGACGCCATGCCGGTCGGCTACGCGAACGGCATCGGCGAACTCGAGAAGATCGCCGGCGCACGCCTCGCATCCGGCCGGCCCGTCCCGCCGTTCGCGGACGTCCCGGCGCTTTTTCCAGCGCCGGAGGAGCCGGACGCCGCGCGGCTCGCGCGGTACGTGGAATGGATGCGCGAACGCCTTTCGCCGGACGCCGCCAAGGTGAAATTCGCCGTGGACTGCTCAAACGGCATGGCGTCGCTCTTCGCCCGCACGCTCTTCGGCGGCGCGGCCGTGCGGCTGAACGACGTCCCGGACGGCTCGTTCCCCGCCCACTCCCCGAACCCGCTCGCCGCGGAGGCCCGCGCGCAGATCTCCGCCGCGGTGCGGGAACAGGGCCTGGATCTCGGGCTGATATTCGACGGCGACGCCGACCGCGTGATGGCGGTGGACCGCGACGGGGATTTCGTCCAGCCGGACTTCCTCATCCCCGCGGTCGCCTCCACGTACCTGCGCGCGGAGCCGGGCGCGCCCGTGCTGCACGACGTCCGCACTTCGCGCGCCGCGATCGAGGCGCTGCGCGCCGCCGGCGCGCGCCCGGTGATGGGCAAGGTCGGGCACGCCTTCGCCAAGCCTCTCATGCGCAAAACGGGCGCGCCGTGCGGCGGCGAACTCGCCGGGCACTACTACTTCCGCGAATTCGCCTGCTGCGACTCCGGCGCGCTCGCCGCCGTGAGGCTGCTGAATTTCGCAGCCGAAGCGCGCGAAGCCGGATCGTCGTTCACGGACCGCATCCGCCCGCTCGTCTCGAAATACGCGAACTCCGGGGAGCTGAACTTCACGGTCGCGGACAAGCCGGCCGCGATAGGCAGGGCCTTGAAGGCCGCGGAATCCATAGGCAGGGAAGTTTCGCGGAGCGACATCGACGGCTTCCGCATCGAATACGAAGAAGGCTGGGTGTCGATACGCCAGTCGAACACCGAGCCTTATCTGCGCCTGATAATCGAAACGGACGGCGCGGAGCGCCTCGCGGCGTGGAAGGCCGCCCTGTCGGCGGCCGTGGCCGCGGCCTGACGCCGCGCGCCGCCGGCGCGGGCCGGCCGGTCCGGTTCTTGGAACTCCGGCCGGATCAGTTCTTGAAACTGTGGATGGGCGCGGGGATGCGCCCCTTCCTGGCGATGAGGCGCGAGCAGTCGAACGTGTTCACCGGCATGACCGGCGCGTGGCCGAGCAGCCCGCCGAATTCCACCGTGTCGCCCGCGCGCTTGCCGGACACCGGAATCACGCGCACGGCGGTTGTCTTCTGGTTCACCATGCCGATCGCGGCTTCGTCGGCGATGATGCCGGCTATCGCGGCCGCGGACGTGTCGCCCGGGATCGCGATCATGTCCAGCCCCACGGAGCAGACGCACGTCATCGCCTCGAGCTTTTCGATCGTGAGCGCGCCGGCCTGGACGGCGTCGATCATCCCCTGGTCTTCCGACACCGGGATGAACGCGCCGGAAAGCCCGCCCACGTAGGAGCTGGCCATCACGCCGCCCTTCTTCACCTGGTCGTTCAAAAGCGCCAGCGCGGCAGTCGTGCCCGGCGCACCGGGATGCTCCACGCCGATTTCGCGCAGGATGTCCGCCACCGAATCGCCCACGGCCGGGGTGGGCGCGAGCGAAAGGTCGATTATCCCGAACGGCACGCCCAGCCGCCGCGACGCCTCCTGCGCCACGAGCTGCCCCACGCGCGTTATCTTGAAGGCCGTGCGCTTTACCGTCTCGCACAGGGTTTCGAAATCCGCGCCGGGAATCTGCGCGAGCGCGCACTTCACCACGCCGGGGCCGCTCACGCCCACGTTCACCACGGCGTCGCCTTCGGACACGCCGTGGAACGCTCCGGCCATGAACGGGTTGTCGTCCGGCGCGTTGCAGAGGACCACCAGCTTCGCGCAGGCGATGGAATCCCTGTCCTTCGTGCGCTCGGCCGCCGCCTTCACCGTCTCGCCCATCAGGCGCACGGCGTCCATGTCGATGCCAGTCTTGGTGGAGCCTACGTTCACGCTGGAGCATATCCGCTCCGTAGAGGCCAGCGCCTCGGGGATGGAGCGTATCAGAAGTTCGTCGGCGGGCGTCATGCCTTTCGACACCACTGCCGAGAACCCGCCCAGGAAGTTCACGCCCAGATCGCGCGCCGCGTCGTCGAGCGTGCGGGCGATGTCCACGAAATCCTGCGGGCTCCTGCAGCAGGACGCGCCCACGGCCGCCGCCGGCGTCACGGACACGCGCTTGTTCACTATCGGCACGCCGAACTCGCTCGCGATGGCGTCGCCAGTCTCCACGAGCCGCCCCGCGCAGCGTTTCAGCTTCGCGCATATCTTCCTGCGGCACTCCGCCACGCTGGCGTCCGCGCAGTCGAGAAGCGACACGCCCATCGTTATCGTGCGCACGTCCAGGTTCTCGTCCTGGATCATCTTGTTCGTTTCGATGACTTCGCTTATGTTGATCATTACGGCAGTCCCGTTCCGCGCGTCCGCAGGCTATATGCGGTGCATCTTCTCGAAAATCTCCGCCTTCTGGCACTTGACCTGCAGCCCCATCTCTTCGCCGGTCTTGGCCAGGCCGCCGGCGATTTCCCCGAACGGCCGCGAGGTCTCCGGCAGGTCCACCACCATCATCATGTTGAAGTAGCCCTGCACCACTGTCTGCGCGATGTCGAGTATGTTTATGCCGTTTTCGGCCAGGTATGTGCACGTCTTTGCGAGGATGCCTACGGTATCCTTGCCCACCACGGTAATTATCGCTTTGTTCATGGGCGGAAAGTGTAGCAAAAACCGGCCTTGCGAAAAAAATCAAAAATTTTTCGAAAACACGCTTGCATTACGAAAAAGGATTTGATAACATACGCGCAAACCCTTCGGGGTAATAAACACAAACAAAAAGGAAAATGAAAATGAAGAAGCTCGTTATCGCCGCTCTCGCGCTCGCGGTTGTCGTCGCTGGTTGCAAGAAGGAAGCCAAGAAGGATGCCGCCAAGGGCACCAACGACACGGTTCAGGCCACCAACGCTCCGGCTCAGGCCAAGTAATCGCTTGCGATTGCGTGCTGAAACCCGGCTCCCCTTTCGGGGCGGCCGGGTTTTTTTGTCCCTTCGCGCAACCGCCCCTGAGGGGAATCCGCATTGAAGACCCGGCGCGAAAGATTCGCCGCAGCGGCGTTCATCGTCTGCACCGTCGCATTGTGCATGGCCGCAGGGCTTGTGGCGTCCGCCCTGCGCAGACGCGCCCCGTCCGCGCCCGGCGCCGCGCCGGCGCGGTTCGCATGGCCTGCGATGGGAACCGTCGCGGCCGTGGTTTTCGCCACGCCGCGCGACGGCCGGCCTCTTGACGGCCGCGAACGCGACGCCGCCCGCGAAACCGTCCAGAACGTCTTTTCTTCGCTCGAACGCGAACTTTCCGCATGGCGCGCCGACAGCGGCCTCGCAGCCGTAAACGCTTCCGCCGGCACGGGGGAGGGGGTCGCCGTCCCCGCAGACACGGTCCGCATCTATCGCGCCGCCGCCGATCTCGCGAAAAACACTTCCGGCGCGTTCAATCCCCTTGTCGGTCCCGTCATGCGCCTTTACGGATTCAACGGCGCGGACGGTCTTTCGCTCCCTTCGCCGGCGGCGATCGCGGCTGTTCCGTTCGCATGGGACGGTTTTTCCGTCGACGCCGCCGGGCGCGTGCATCTGCGCGACAAGGGGATGAAACTCGATTTGGGTGCCATCGCAAAGGGCGGCGCCGTGGATTGCGCTTTCGACCGCGTCACCAACGCCTTTCCCGGCATCGAAGCCGTAATAGACCTTGGCGGAAACCTGCGCGCGATCGGCGAACAGGCCACCGGAAGCGGCGGCTGGGAAACCGCCATCCGCGATCCGTTCTCCAAAGGATCGGAAGCCGCCAGATTCGTCTTGCGTCCGGGGGAGGCCGTCGCCACAAGCGGCAGCTACGAGCGTTTCCGCATCCTCGACGGCAAGCGCGTGTCGCACATCCTCGACGGCCGCACCGGCCTGCCGTGCACGGGGTTCGCCTCATGCACCGTCCTGGCCCCGACGGCCTTGCAGGCCGACGGACTTTCCACCGCGCTTTTCATTCTCGGCCCCGAGGCTGGCGGGAAGCTCTTGCGCCGCATCGCCCCGTCCGCTTTCGCCGCATGGATTCCCGACGATCCGTCCCGTAGGCGGATCGTGTGCGGCGGGCGTACCGCGGAACGCCTGTCCCGCGTGGCCGACGGCTGGCAGACGGTCATACTGCCCGGCATCGACGCGCCGCCGGACGTCGAAAACAAGGAGAACGCGCCATGAAGCTTTCGGTGGTGGTGACAACCCGCAACGAGTCGGCGAACATCGCCGCCTGTCTGGAACCTTTCGCCGGAGCCGTCCGCGAAGGGCTTGCCGAAACCATAGTGGTGGACAACGCTTCGACAGACGACACCAAGGACATCGCCCGGAAGATGGGCGCGACCGTCCTCGACAAAGGCCCCGAGCGCAGCGCGCAGCGCAACCTCGGCTGGCGCACGGCCAGGGGCGAATGGGTTCTGGTCCTCGACGCCGACATGATCATGCCTCCCGAAACCGTCGCGGAAATCCTTTCCGTCTCGGGCGGCGATGCCTGGTGGATTCCGGAAGTCCGAACCGGGCGCGGCCTGCGCGTGAAGGCGCGCAATTTCGAGCGCAGTTTCTACGACGGCACGTGCATCGACGCCTTGCGGCTTTTCCGCCGCGAAGTCCTGGAAAAGACCGGCGGATACGACGAGAACCTCCTGGCCGGCATAGAAGACTGGGAGCTCGACATCCGCGTCCTCGCGACAGGCGCGAAATGCGCGGTGCTGGAAAACCACCTGATCCACAACGAAAAGCGTCTCTCGTTCCGGAAGATGCTCGAGAAGAAAGCGTACTACGCCAACAGCTTCGCCGCGTACAAGGAAAAGTGGAAAGGCCACCCTGCGGTGCGCAGGCAGTTCTCCCCGCTGTACCGCTACTTCACCGTGTTCGTGGAAAAAGGCAGATGGCGCAAGGTCGTGCGGCATCCCGTCCTGTTCGCGGTCGCAATGTCCGAGCGCGTGGCCGTAGGCGCGGTCTACGCATACAGTCTGCTGAAGGGCGCGTTTTCGCGGAAGCGGCGCTGAAGCCTCCGCGCCGGAACCGCACCGCATCCACGGCAAACGGAAGCGCCTGCGCCGCGATCCGCGGAGCAGGCGCTTTCCGCCGTCAGGCTTCGTTGCGGCCGCAGCAGTTCTTGTACTTCTTGCCGCTTCCGCACGGGCACGGCTCGTTGCGCCCCACTTTCCTGCGCGCTCCCGCCATCGAAGGCGGCGGCATCGCCGGGCGCGGCATGGCCGACGGCGGCCGGCCGGTGCCTTCGGCCATCATCGAAGCGAACGTGTCGGAAATCGCCTCCGCGCGCGAGGCCGGCTTCTGCGGCGCATCTGCGGCTTCCGGCGCGGGCTCCGGCTCCATTCCGCCGCCCGAAGGGTCGGGATGTATCGCGCGCGCGCGCGCCTCGGCGGCCTCCGCCTGCGCAATCATCCGGCGGACGTTCTGCACCGTCGACGCGCGGAACTCCATGTTGGCGACCTGCGTCTTTATCGAATTCAGCAGCCGCTCGAACATGTCGAAAGCCTCGCGCTTGTACTCGATCAGCGGATCGCGCTGTCCGTACGCGCGCAGGTTCACGCTCTGGCGCAGGTCGTCCATCGCGCGCAGATAGTCCTGCCACTGCCTGTCTATGCACTGCAGGAACACGCCGCGCTCCATGTACGGCAGGACTTCCTGGTCTTCGCACGAGCACTTGTCTTCGTACGCCGCCTTCACGCGGCCGAATATCAGGTCGCCCGCCTCTTCCGGCTTGCCGGCCAGATCCTGGAGCTCCTCCGGCTTCACCGACACCGGGAATGTCACGCCGAGCCACGCAAGCAGGTCTTCGGGGGAGGAGTCCTTCTCGGACGCCATGTATGCGTCGCACTGGATGCGCACGAGATCTTCGAAGACGTCCAGTATCGACTGGTGCACCGTTTCGGCGTCGCCGGTCAGTATCTTGCCGCGCAGCTCGTACACTATGCTGCGCTGCTTGTTCATCACGTCGTCGTATTCGAGCGTGCGCTTGCGCACCGCGTAGTGCGACTGCTCCACCCGGCGCTGGGCGCGCTCCACCGACTTGTTCAGCCAGCGGTGCTCCATCACTTCGCCTTCCTTCATTCCGAGGCGCGTCATGATGCCGGCTATGCGGTCGCCGCTGAAAAGCCGCATCAGCGGATCTTCGAGCGAAACGAAGAACTGCGAGCTTCCCGGGTCGCCCTGGCGCGAGCAGCGCCCGCGCAGCTGGCGGTCGATGCGCCGCGACTCGTGGCGTTCCGAGCCGATCACGTGCAGGCCTTGCGGCTTTTCCTCCAGCAGCTGGCGGATCGTCTTGCGGCTTCCGGGCGGGCACTGGGAAAGCCCCGTCTGCGATTTCACCACTTCCTGCGGAAGCTCCACCACGCCGGGACCGAGCTTGATGTCGGTGCCGCGGCCGGCCATGTTCGTCGCGATCGTCACGGCGCCGGCCTGTCCGGCCATCGCCACGATTTCCGCTTCGCGGGCGTGGTTCTTCGCGTTCAGCACTTCGTGCGGTATCTTCGAGATGCGCAGCATGCGCGAAAGGATTTCGCTGGTGTTCACCGACACCGTGCCGAGAAGCACCGGCTGGCCGGCCTCGTGGCGCCTGCGGACTTCGTCGATTATCGCGCGGTACTTTTCGCGCTGCGTGCGGTATATCTGGTCGTTGCCGTCTATGCGGCGCACCGGCCTGTTGGTCGGGATCGTCAGCACGTCAAGCTTGTAGATGTCTTTGAACTCGCGCGCCTCGGTCTCCGCCGTGCCTGTCATGCCCGCGAGCTTCCTGTACAGGCGGAAGTAGTTCTGGATCGTGATGGTGGCGAGCGTCTGCGACTCTTTCTCGATCTCCACGCGCTCTTTCGCCTCCACGGCCTGGTGCAGGCCGTCGGACCAGCGGCGGCCCGGCAGGATGCGCCCCGTGAACTCGTCCACGATGTACACGTGGTTGTCTTTCACCACGTAGTCCTTGCCTTCTTCGTACAGGCAGTATGCGCGCAGCAGCTGGTCCACCACGTGCACGCGGTCGGACCGCACCATGAAGTCGCTCTGCACCGCGCGGTGGCGCTCCTGCCGCTCGGTGTCGGAAAGCGTCTTGTCGCCGTCGATTTCGGACATTGCCGCGGCAAGGTCCGGCAGGACGAACATCTTGGGGTCCTGCGGGTTCATCCTGTCGCAGCCCTTGTCCGTCAGCGCCACTTCGCGCGTGCGCTCGTCGATGGTGAAATACAGCTCCTCGCGCAGGCTTATCGCCTCTTCCTTGCGCATTTCCGAGAGCATCTGCATCTCCACCGTCTCGTGCAGCTTGCGTATCGCGGGGTCTTCGAAAAGATGCAGCAGCTGCTTGTGCCGCGGCATTGAGTGGAACACCTGGTATATCCGGCGCTTGGCGCCTTCCTCGTCGCCTTCGGCGATCAGCTTCTTCGCCTCGGCCATGAACCCGTTGCACTGCTCGGTCTGGAGTTTCACGAGCTTGTCGACGAGCGGCCGCATGGCTATGTACTGCGCGCTGGTCGACACCGTCGCAGGCCCCGATATGATGAGCGGCGTGCGCGCCTCGTCGATCAGGATCGAGTCCACTTCGTCCACGATCGCGAACTCGTGCCCGTTCTGCACCACGTCGCCGGGGTTCACCGCCATGCCGTTGTCGCGCAGGTAGTCGAAGCCGAATTCGCTGTTTGTGCCGTACGTTATGTCGCAGGCGTACTGCGCGCGCCGCTCTTCGCTCCCCATCGTGTTCTGGATGCAGCCCACCGTCAGGCCCAGGAACTTGTACAGATGCCCCATCCATGTCGCGTCGCGCAGCGCGAGATAGTCGTTCACCGTGACAAGGTGCACGTTCTTCCCGGAAAGGGCGTTCAGGTACATCGGCAGCGTGGCAACGAGCGTCTTGCCTTCGCCGGTCTGCATCTCGGCGATCTTCCCCTGGTGCAGCGCGATGCCGCCCACGAGCTGGCAGTCGAACGGGATCATGTCCCACGTCAGGACGTGCCCGCACACTTCTTCGGTCGTCCCCACGAGCTTGCGGCAGGCGTGCTTCACGAGCGCGTACGCCTCGGGAAGGATGCTGTCGAGCGATTCGCCTTTGCGGACGCGCTCCTTGAATTCCTCCGTCATGCGGGGGAAATCCCCGGCGGCGAGGTTCCTTTTCTGGTATTCCTCCTCGATGCGGTTGATCTCCGCAACAAGAGGCCGTATCTTTTTCAGTTCGCGGTCGTTCTTCGTGCCGAAAAGAAATTTCAGAATATTCATGGGCGCGAGTATACCAAAAACGCACTTCCATGGAGAGACAAATCGCTCCGTCCGCGGGATGCGCCCCGGTGTTGACCCGGCCGCGCGCAATTGGTAGAATGCGCGCGGGATTTTCCAGGGAGAACCGCTATGAAAGACTACGTATACGGAACTTCAGGCGTCTGCGCCAGAAGAATCGCCTTCTCGATCGAGGACGGGAAACTGCACAACGTCCGCTTCGAAGGCGGATGCCCCGGCAACACCGCCGCGATCGGAAAGCTCCTCGAGGGCGCCGGCGCCAGGGCGACGATGGAACTTCTGCGGGGGAACGACTGCGGCGGGCGCGGGACGTCCTGCGCGGACCAGCTTTCGCGCGGCATCGAAAAGGCTCTCGCCGCGGAACAGGGCGTCGTCGCGCCGTGAACAGGCGCGACGCGCGGCCCGCCCGCGCCTGTCAGAAGAACCATTTGGCCGCGGCGAGCAGCCCTTGCTTCCACGGGACGCGGTGCGACACGCCGGTCTTGCCCTTGAATTCCTCCAGGTGCTCCACGTACCAGTCGTAGTTGCGGACGAGCGCCTGCTTGTTGGAATACTTCGGCTGCCACCCGAGTTCCCGCTGCGCCTTCTCTATCGACACGAAACTTTCGGTCGAGGCCGTCTCGTACACCCACGGATACAGCGGCGAAAGATGCAGCTTTTCAAGTATCCGCAGGATGGCCACCACCGGCTTCACCGGAAGGCCGCGGATTTTCTTGCCGTGCCCGGCGCGGTCGAGCACGGCCTGGTAGTCTTCGCGCATGGTGGTGAATTCCGCCGCGCCGGTGTTGAATTCCGTGTTCACCTTGCCGGCCGGCAGCGTCAGGCACAGCCATATCGCCTCGTCAAGGTCCTCCACGTCCATCAGCTGGTAGCGGTTGTCGCCCTTGCCGATCATCGGAAAGCCGTGCCCGGTGTACGCCCAGTCGTAGAAAAGGGCGAACACCCCCAGCCGCTCCGGGCCTATGAAGCTTTTCGGCCGTATCACCGCCACCGTCTGCCCGGCGGCGCGCGCCTCGCGGCACACGGCTTCCGCCTCTATCTTGGCGTGCCCGTACGGCCCGACGCCCACAAGCTCGTCCGTTTCGTATATCGGATGCTTCTTGGGCACGCCGTACACCGCCGTCGACGAAATCTGCACCACACGCTCCACCCCGTGCTTCTTCGCCGCGGCCAGCACGTTGCGTATCCCGTCCACCTCCGTCGTGCGTATGTCTTCCTCGGAATACAGCGGCAGCGCGGCCGCCGTGTTCACCACGGCGTCGCACCCTTCTGTGCATCTGTCCACGGCCGCCGCGTCGCGCACGTCTCCGAGCGTGAACTTCAGCCATGGCTCGGACGCCTCTGGATATTCGAACGGCGCGATGTCGAGAACCCTTATCTCCGACACGCCTTTGGCGCGCAGGTTCCTGATCAGGTTGATCCCCAGAAACCCGCTTCCGCCCGTGACAAGCACCTTGCCGATCGCCATTTGCAACTCTCCCTTTTTTGCGAATCTTTCAGCCGCGGCGGCTGCCGCCGCCGCGGGTTGCGCAAGATTCTACCATTTCCCGCCCCGGCGGGCAATATCGCCTGAACCCGGCGGCATGGAGGTTTTCGATGATACCTGCTATAGGACAAGTCCTGCAATGCTACCGCGCGGCGGCGCAGACCGAACGCATGAAAACCGGCCGCCCTTCCGCCGGCACCGTGGCCAACGCCCTCCGCGGCGCCGCCAGCGTCTGCCGCGCCGCGGGCATAGACATCTCCGCCCCCGTCACCGAAATCTCGCGCAGGCGCATCGACGCCGCCTTGTCCGCTTTCATGCAGCGCGGCCTCGCGCGCATCTCCGCCTGGAGCTACGTATGCCAGCTCCGCGCCGTGTTCGCGAAATGGTGCCGGCCGTACTACGAGGACGCCGGATGGGACATCCCTCCGCTCGAAATCCCTTCGTTCAGGGCCAGGGCGCCTCGGTACGCGCGCCCTTCGCCCGACACGCTCCGCCGCGTCAAGGCTTGGTACGCAAGACTCGAGGGCGAACACTGGTTCGCCGCCACTATGATGCTCGAATTCGCCATGCGCAACGGCGACGTCCTGCGTCTCGACGACTCCAATTTCGCCGAAAAGGACGGCCGCCGCTATCTCGATTACGTCCCGCACAAAACCGAACTTTCCTCCGGACGCCGCGTCTTCTGGCCGATCCACGAATCCATCTGGAACAGGTTTGTCGATTACGGCGGCCTGCCGGGCCTCGACGTCACCAGCGAAACGTTCTCTGATTTGAACCGGGATCTTCGAGCCATCGGCTTCTGCGGCAGCAAGGCCTCGTACGAGCTTCGCAAGATATGCATCGACCACGTCTACCAGAAATACGGCGCCGAAATCGCAGTCTCGCTCTCCGGCGACGACATACGAACCATCACACGCTACTACGCCGACCCCGCCCAGCCCAACATCGGCGCAGTCCGCATAATAGATTTGCTGTAGCCCAGGTCATGCATGCCACCCCCTCTCGCCCCAGGTTTTGCAAGCCGCGCTCCGTCGCGGCTCTCCGCCCGCCTCCGCGCGCCACTTCCAGCATTGATGGCCGAGCTACGCTCGGCCAATTCCAGCCCCCCATCCCCCTCGCCATGTCCTGTGCCGCCGCGTTTTCGCGGTGGCCTCCCGTCCCTCCAGTCCCTCCCGTCCCGCCAGTCCCTCCTGTCCCCCCCTCTCGCCCCAGTTCACATTCCACACTCCGCCGCGGCACTTCCCCCGCCATCCCGCCCGCCCCCCC
>CADCBS010000005.1 GCA_902799715.1 uncultured bacterium
CACTATATACATCGACGGTCAAGCCGCGGGGGCGATGACAGTGGTGGCGGCGGGCAATCTCCAGCAGCTCCATATCGGAACATGGGTGCGCCAGAACGGGAGCGACCGTGCGAACCAGTACAGCAACTCCGAACTCGACGAAGTCGCGGTCTACGACTATCCTGCCACTGCCGAAAACGTGAAGTGGCTTTCAAGGAACAAGCCCGCCCCCGGCGTCGTAGCAATGCGCGCGATGCCTGTCATGTGGCCGTTCGACGATACAAGGGATGGTTCGCTTGGACTGTGGCCTGGCAACGCCGGCACTGGAACCGACAGGTCTTTTAGATGGACTTATCCCAACAACTACTGGGCAGGATACCTTACCGGCGGCGCAGCTGGTTCATATGTCGGATTCGATCTCCATTGCAATCCTACGTTTCGCGTCAATGGCGAATCTGCGACGGAAGGGTTGGGAGCGAATCTCGCCGACGGCATGGCGATATCCTTTTGGCTCAAGGCACCGGCAAATTTCGGCAGGAACTGGCAGAAGATAATGTCTTTTGCAATAGGTCCCAGGACGGGGCGCTACGAATGGCAGACGAACGATCCGGGAGTATGGCTTTTCGGAAAGGAAAACAGTAGCTCGGACAATGCGAGCATGTCCGGCACCGCCAGCTGCCTTTCTCTCGTTCCCGGGGAATGGACGCATCTTTGCATGAACTGGAACCGGGTGAATCTCGCTTTGGAGGTTTATGTCAACGGCGAAAAGAGAGACGCGAGATGGGTATTTCCTTCGGCAAGTGCCACATATATGTTGAAAAGTCTCGTAGTTGGAATGCAGGAGCACAACGGAGGTAAAAGTCAGAGTCCGAGTGGAACAGGCGCGGATGAAATCGCCATATTCAACCACTCGCTTTCGGACGGGCAGATCGCGTGGCTTGCAGGGCACATTCCCGAAGTGACGCCGCTCGACACTACGAACCTCGTGCGCACTGTTTCCGGGGACGCCACCTGGGCCAAGGACGGCGGCGCTTCGTGGACGGTGCGCCAGTGGGACGAAGCTGGCGGGACGTGGGAGGATACCCAGGTCACGCTCTGCTATCCCACGATGGAAGACTGCGACGTGGAGTCGGCCGTCTCCTTCGCCGACGATGCGACGCTCACGGTCGACACGCTCGTCGCCGGGAAGGGAAGAAGATTTCGTTCCTGAACGGCGGCGAAACGGCGGTCTCGCCTGCGCTCAAGTTCGCCGAAGGGGCGAGGTTCGAGCCTTCCGTGATGGAGATCGGAGCAGGAGTCGAACTCGGCATTCCGCTGTATCGCGAGATGCCGGGCAAGATTTCGTTCGCTGGCAATTCGAAGATAGTCTTCGACGTGTCCAACTACGATTGCAGAACGAATGCGCTGTCGTTCGGCGAGGTGGAGCTGCCCGAAGGCGAGTCGGACGTCATGGCCCACTTCGGCGTTTCGGACGACAGGTTCGCGATAGAGCTTTCCCAGGACGGCAAGACGGTGTACGTGCAGCTCAAAGGGCTTGCGATCGACATCGGCGGGGGCAGGGTCGTCAGCGTCCCCGACTCGTGGGTCATGGAAAAGTTGGGCGAATCCTTCTGGACGGATTACACCGTGACGTGGCTTGAAGAAAAAGGCGCTAACGGACTCCCGCGCTGGCAGAGCTGGCTTTTCGGGCTTGAGCCTGCCGAAGCGTCTTCGGTGGTGATATGCACGGCGAGCGAAACGCAGCCTGTCGACGGAAGTTTCGCGGTGGGCGCCAATATAGACGTGCAACCAGGTTCCGGAGTGTCGGTGACGGCGTATCTCGACATGTCCGCCGACGGTGTGTCGTGGGAGCAAGTCGCCACGCAGCAGCTCTCGTCCGGCGGAAAGGTGTCGTTCATCCGCACGCTCGATCCGGGCGGTCTGGCGTTCTTCCGCATACGCCTTTCGGTGGAGTGACGGAAAACGGCCGCGCATCCGCGCGGCCGTTTTTTCCATGCAGAGCGGAAACCGCGCACGCGGCGGTGCGGCGGGAGATGGGCGGAGCGCGCCGCCGCCGCCGCGCTCCGCGGATTTTTGGTATACTTGACAAAACAAAAATCCCGTTCGGGGAAAGGATTCGCAGACATGTGCAGAGTATCGAAATTGATGGCCGCGCCGGCGTTCGTCGCGGCGGCGCTCGCGGCGCACGGACAGGTGAAGACGGCCACGCCGTTCGCCGACAACATGGTTCTCCAGCGCGGACGGGCGGTTCCCGTGTGGGGCGCCGCCGATCCGGGCGAGAAGGTAGTCGTGGAGTTCGCCGGGCAGACGAAGACCGTGCAGGCGGGATCCGACGGCAAATGGCGCGTAGACCTCGATGCGATGGAGACGTCCAGGGAAAACCGGACGCTCGTCGTCACCGGCGCGTCCAATTCCGAAACGATAAAGAACGTGCTTGTCGGCGAAGTCTGGTTCGCGAGCGGCCAATCCAACACCGAATGCCCGATCTGGGGGCCGAATCCGCGCTACCGCGACGGGCAGGGCGCGATGATGACGGCCGCCGCGCGCCGTCCTTGCATACGCTACGTGAAGAACGAGCGGCTTGCTACGCAAGAGCCGCGGCTTGGCTGGAAGGCCGTGTGGCGCGACTATTCGCCGGAGTCCTTCAAAGAGACGTTCAAGGGCAATCTTTCCGCAATCGCTTTCTACTATGCGCTCGAGCTGCACGATGCGATCGGCGTGCCGGTCGGCATAATCGATTCCAGCTGGGGCGGCACGCGCATCGAGCCGTGGACGCCGCCTTCCGGGTTCGCAAGGCCGCCGAAGAAGCAGGGGAAGACCGGCGCCGGGACGCCGTCGGCGCTGTGGAACGGCATGGTCGCCGCGTTCGCGCCGTACGCCATCAAGGGTTTCATCTGGTACCAGGGCTGCGCAAACGCCGGCGACGGCCGCAGCTACTGCGCCAAGATGCACAATCTCTACGACGGCTGGGCGAAGGAATTCGAAAACCCCGGTCTCAAACTGTATTTCGTGCAGCTTGCGCCGTTCTCGCGCAGCTGGTTTGAAATCCAGCTGGGCCAGAGCCAGTTCGCCAAGGAGGAGAAGAACGCAGCGATGGTCACGACATGCGATGTCGGAAACCTCTGGGACATCCACCCGAACGACAAGGAGACCGTGGCGCGGCGTCTCGTCCTGCACGCGCTCAAGCGCGACTACGGATTTGCGGGCATAACCGACGATCCGCCGGAGCTTGAATCGTGGAAGGTCGAAGGCGGCAAGTTCGTCATGTCATTCAAGAACGCCGGCTCCTGGTACGTATACAACGCCGACCGCTCGCCGGCGCGCGGGTTCGAGATCGCAGGCAAAGACGGCAGGTTCGTCGCGGCGAATATAGAGAACAAAGGCGACAGGGGGACCCTTTCCGGCAAGGAACTCGTCGTGTCGGCTCCGGGCGTGGCGCATCCGCGCCGCCTGAGGTACCTGTATTCCAAGCCGTGGACAGGGTCGCTGTACTCGTTCGATTCCGGCTTGCCGCTGGGCCCGTTCGAGATACGTGCCAACGGCCCTGCGGACGAATTGCGCGACACTCGTTCCGCCATGGGCGACGCCTTGAAGATTCCCGAGCTCGAAGGGTTCAAGAAGATTCTCGAGGCTGAAATCCCCTCCGCACCGTTCGCCGGGTATTCGTTCGACGGCACGGCTTCCGCCGGGAAATACTCGCGCGTCGCGTTCGTCCTCGAGCTCGAGCGCATGGACGGCATCGTGGAGTGGGCCGCGGCGGCGATGGACGCGTTCTCGCCGGAAGCCGGAAAGCTCGGCGTGCCGGCCGCAAGCAAAGCGTCCTTCCAGCAGCGGACCGGGGGGCTCGTGGTGCGTTCCAACGTAAAGAGCGTGAAGGAAGGCCGGTTCCCCGAGGGCGGAATCGTGGAATTCTTCAATTCGAACTACGGACCCGGCGTCAATCTCGAGGGCGCGCCCGGATCCGCCAAAGTGTA
This sequence comes from uncultured bacterium, assembly GCA_902799715.1. Taxonomy (GTDB): domain Bacteria; phylum Verrucomicrobiota; class Kiritimatiellia; order RFP12; family UBA1067; genus CADCBS01. The sequence goes on from CADCBS010000005.1 coordinate 3,954, forward strand.
CGACTGCAACGACACTCCGTCGGCCCCCGAGCCTGGCTACGGGTGCATGCAGGTGCACAACGCGAAGACCGGCGCGACGGTGTTTGCGTACAACAAATTCCGCTCCGGCCCACCTGACATCGGCATCGGAAACTGCACCGACGGTCCGCATCCGGACTGGACTTTCGCAGGCAACGCCGCGCAGTACAAGACGCGGCGCCTGACCGTTCTCGTGAAGTGACGGAGACTGCGGGGCGGGCGCGCTGCTATTTTGCCGGCGCGACGTCCCGGGCGCGGCGCAGCGCCGCCGGGAAAATCTCCGGCGGCGCGATGCCGCGGAGCGTGATGCGGACGCGCGCGTGCCGTCCGCCCGGCACGCGCGCGAGCCGCCGGTGGCCGACTGTGGTCCCCTCGCAGACCTTGCGCCAGCCGCCGCCGTCGTCCAGTTCTATCGAGAAAGCCTTGATGCGCTGGCCGCCGGCGATGCGCTCCTTGATGTCGACGAAGTTGAATTCCGCCGGCTCCGGCAAAGCCATCTCCACTACGAGCGTGTCGCCGTCGCGCCGCTCCGCGACCGTCGCATTCTTGGCGAAGTCCGTCGAATTGAATTCTCGCACCCACGCGCCGAATTCCGCGAGCCGTTTCGCGTCCGCCTCGCAGACCTGTCCGTCGGCGTCGGGGGCGACGCCGATATTCATCACCGAGCCTCGCCCCACGGATTCGACGTATATCTTCGCGAGGCGGGCGAGCGGCTTGGGGCTTTCGTTCCGGTGCCAGTACCAGCCGCGGCGCAGGGGGAAATCGGTTTCCGGCGGTAGCCAATGGAGTTTTCCGTCCGCGCCCTTGCGGGGGCACCACCAAGTTTCGGGGCAGACGCCGCTTTCGTTGCCGCACCACTCCGAAGACCATTCCCCGCCGCCGCCGAATGCGATGGCGCGCGGGTGCTTTTCGTGCATGAGCCGCAGGAGCGAATCCAGCCTGTAGTAGTCCTTCGGTATCGTGCGCCGCTCGCCCTTGCCGCCGTTGGCGCCGCCGTACCAGCCTGTGCCGCCGTTGGCGCCGTCGATCCAGATTTCGGCCAGTTCGCCGTAGTTGCCGAGAAGTTCGTTCCACTGCGCGAAGAAGTAGTCGACATACGCGGGCGTGGCGTAGGAGGCCTGCCGCCTGTCCCAGGGCGAAAGGTACACGCCGAACTTCATGCCCTCGCGCCGGCAGGCGTCAGAAAGCTCGCGCACAAGGTCGCGGCCGGTGTTCGGCGGCGGCACGGCGGACATCGAATAGTCCCTGTTCAGCGGCGAAGGCCACAGGCAGAACCCGTCGTGGTGCTTGGCCACGAGCACCACGGCCGAAATCTCCGCCGCCTTCATGGCCTTTGCCCACTGGGCGGGGTCGAGCTTCCGGGCGGAGATTTTCGAAAGAGGCACGTTGCCGAACCCCCATTCCTGGCCGGTGTACGCGTTCAGCCCCCAGCACACGAGCGCGATTATTTCGCGGTCCTGGTATTCAAGGTGCGCCTGCGACGGCAGGACGGACGCCGTTCCGGCGTCCGGCGCGCCTGTGGTTCCGGCCTTCGCCGCAGTCTCCGCGCCTGGCGCGGCAGCGACGGCGGAGACCGCAGCGAGAGCGGCGGCGCAAATGTTGGCCCATGGCTTTTTCATGTCGTCGTCCTTTTTCATGTTGTCGTCAACCTTCCGTATCGTATGGTATCCCGGCGCGCCGCAACGCGCGTCACCATGAGAAATCAACGGTCTTGCCGTCGCGCGTGCGCAAGCCCTTCACGGAGCCGTGTCCCCATGATGCGGGGATTGCGCGTTCCAGCAGGATTTCGCACACGGCGCCGACCATGCCGAGGTTGCCGTCTATCTGGAAAGGCGGATGCGTGGCGAAAAGATTGTCCAGCGTGTTGTGCCGCAGCAGGCCGTCGAGCATGGCGCCGGCCTTTTCGCCGTCGCCGAGGCGCGCCCACAGCGCGGCGCGCCAGGGCCAGGTCCAGCTGCGGCGCGAGTCGCCGCCGTTCGCGCGCCCGGCGAGCGCCGTCGCCGCGGCGCGGGCGAGTTCCGGCGTGGACCTGCGCGATATGGTGGAGCCGGGGTACACGGCGTACAGGTGGCTGGTGTGGCGGTGCGTGTCGCCTTTCACGTCGCGGTCCGTCTCCCATTCCTGCAGCTGGCCCCAGCGGCCGATCCTGTCTTTCAGGAGTTTCGGTTCGAGACGCGCGACCTCGCGTGTGAACGCGTCGTCGATTCCGAGCGTCTTCGCCGCGGCGAGGATCGACCGGAAGAGTTCGCGCACGATCTGCTGGTCGTGGGCTACGCCGTCCTCGCGCGGGCCGTGCTCGGGGCTCCAGCCGTTCTTCACCACGACCGTGCCGTCCGGACGCTCCTTCAGCTGGGTGGAGATCATGAACTCCGCCGCGCCCTTCATCAGCGGCCAGCAGATTTCGCGCAGATACGCGCCGTCTCTTGTGAAGAGCCAGTGGTCGTAGCACTGCGCGGCCATCCACGGCGCGCCGGCGAAGTTCCAGCGCCAGCCCCCTCCCCCGACGGCGTTGGCGCTCGTCCGGTAGGCGAATCCCATAGATCCGGGGAACGCCGCGCGCGTGCCTTTTTCCGCTACAGGCATGGTCGAAAGCATCCAGTCGCAAAAGGGCGTGAAGCACTCGGAAAGGTTTGCGGAATCGGCGCCCCAGTAGTTCATCTGGATGTTTATGTTGGTGTGGTAGTCGCAGTGCCACGGCGGGTGCAGCGAATTGTTCCATATTCCCTGAAGGTTGGCGGGAAGGGAGCCCGGGCGCGAGCATGAAATCAGCAGGTACCTGCCGAAATTGAACTGCAGCGCGACAAGCCCGGGATCCTTCGCGCCCTTGCGGAAGTCCGCGAGGCGCGCGCGGGTCGGGACGTCCGCGCGGCTTGCGCCGCCGATGTCGAGCGTCATGCGGCCGTACAGGCGCGAGTAGTCGGCCGTGTGGCGGGCCAGCAGCTTTTCCACGCCCATGTCGCATGCCATGCAATGCATGAGCGCGTCGTCCCTGGCGCGTGCGCCGGTGGCGGCGCAGAGGGCCATCTCCACCTTGCCGCCGGCGGAGCGCATGCGGACGGCGGCCGCGTATTCGAGGCCGTTGCCCAGCCTGCCGGAGAAAGTGTGTGCGCCGTCAGCGGGCGCGCCGCCGGCGCGGCGGGCGTCGACGAGGCGGATGCGCGGCATGGCCGGCGGCGTTCCTCCTGCTATTTCGACCACGATGGCGTTGTCCGGGGCGCTTGCGAATATCCTCCGCGAAAACTCCCTGCCGCCGACGGAGAAGCGGTCGGAGTACACGGCCTTCGAAAGGTCGAGTTCGCGCCTGTAGCCCGTCACGCGGCCTGGCGGGAGCAGCGGGCGCATGTCGATTTCAAGCTCTCCGAAATTCTGGTATTCGCCCATCGTGGCGTAGTTTGCGTCGGCCGATGCGTCGCCGGCGGCCGCGGATATGTTCTCGCCGCCGGTCCACAGCGAGTCGAGGTTGAACTGGACGCGGAGCTTTTCCGCGCCGCCGTCTACCATGCAGCCGAGGCGTCCGTTGCCGAGTGGGTACCAGGAACTTTCCCAGGCGGCGCCCGGGCGGTCGTCCCATATCCTGTCTTCGAGTCCGTGGGCCGCGAAAGCGGCTATGGCGGCGGCGATGGCCGCGCAGGCGCGGCAGGCGGATTTTGCGTTCATGGCGGCGTCCCTTTCTTTGCGTACGGTCGTGGCGCGGCGGCGTCAGCCGGCGGGATTCTTCTGTGCGAACGAAAGCGTGCCGTCGTCCGCGGCGTCGGCGGTCACGCGGCCCGGCGCGAGTTCGCCGCGGAGGATTTTCTCGGCCAAGGGGTCTTCGACGTAGCGGCGGACCGCGCGCCGCAGCGGGCGCGCGCCCATTGCCTCGTCGCAGCCCTTGGAGGCCAGGAAGTCGGCGGCGGCCGGCGAAAGCTCGAGCGTCATGTCCTTCGCGCTCAGGCGGCGGCGTATCTTGGAAAGCTCGAGTTCGAGGATCTTCGACACGTCCTCGCGGGAAAGCCGCTTGAAGACTATGGTTTCGTCGAACCGGTTGAGAAGTTCCGGTCGGAAGGCGCGTTTGGCCTCCTCCAAGAGCTTCGCCTCCATGCGGGAGAAGTCGCTTTCCGGCGTTTTCGGCGCGAAGCCCAGGCCCTTGCCGCTTTTGGCGAAGTCGAACCCGAGGTTGGCCGTGCAGATGACGATAGTGTTGCGGAAGTCTATGACGCGGCCCTGCCCGTCGGTCAGGCGGCCTTCGTCGAGAATCTGGAGGAGCATGTTCATCACGTCGCCGTCGGCCTTCTCGAATTCGTCGAACAGGACGACGGAGTACGGCCTGCGGCGGACGCGCTCGGTGAGCTGGCCGCCCTCGCTGTAGCCCACGTATCCGGGCGGCGCGCCGAGGAGGCGGGACGCGGTGTATTTTTCCGTGTATTCGCTCATGTCCAAGGAGATGAGGGCTTTCGGATCGCCGTACACCTGCACGGCGAGGTTCCGCGCGAGGAGAGTCTTGCCCACGCCGGTGGGGCCGAGGAACAGGAAGGAGCCGATGGGCCGGTCGGGGTCCTGGAGCTGGGCGCGGCTGCGGCGCAGGGCGCGCGCGACGGCGCCGACGGCGCGCTCCTGGCCGATCACGGTGGCGTTCAAGTCGCGTTCGATCGACAGCAGGCGGCCGGCGGTGCTTTCGGTTATGCGCTGGACGGGGACGCCGCTTATCGAGGCCACGGTCTCGGCGATGTCGTCGCCGGAAATCTCCACGACGTTCTCCGCCTGCCTGCCGCGCCATTCCTCCAGGGCGACGTCGAGTTCGCGGCGCGCCTCGAGTTCGCCGTCGCGGCAGACGGCGGCGTTTTCGAAATCCTGTTTTTCGATGGCGGCGTTCTTGCGTCTGTGGAAATCGTCCACCTTGGCCTGGAGCTCGCGGATCGAGTCCGGGCGGGTGGCGGCCTTCATGCGGGCGCGGGCGCCGGTTTCGTCTATGGCGTCGATGGCCTTGTCGGGAAGCAGGCGGCCGGGCAGGTAGCGTGCGGTAAGTTCCACGGCGGCGCGGAGCGCGTCGGGGGCGTACTTCACGTTGTGGTGCTCTTCGTAGCGCGAGGCGATCCCCTTGAGTATCTCCAGAGCCTCCTCCTGGTCCGGCTCGTTCACCATGATGCTCTGGAAGCGGCGTTCGAGCGCGGCGTCTTTTTCCACGGACTGCCTGTACTCCTTCAGCGTGGTGGCTCCGACGCACTGGAGCTCGCCGCGCGCGAGCGCGGGCTTCAGGATGTTGGCGGCGTCCATGGCGCCTTCGGCGCCGCCGGCGCCCACGAGCGTGTGGATTTCGTCGAGGAACAGCACGACGTTCCCGGCGCGGCGGGTTTCCTCCACCACGGATTTGAGGCGCTCCTCGAACTGGCCGCGGTACTGGGTGCCGGCCACGAGGCGGGCCATGTCGAGCGACACCACGCGCTTTCCGGCCATGCGCTCGGGGACGTCGCCGGAAGCGATCGCCTGCGCGAGGCCCTCCACGACGGCGGTCTTGCCCACGCCGGCCTCGCCGATCAGGACGGCGTTGTTCTTCGTCCTGCGGCAAAGCACCTGTATCACGCGCACGAGTTCGTTGCGGCGGCCGATCACGGGGTCGAGTTTGCCCTGCCGGGCCATGGCCGTGAGGTCGCGGCCGAAGGCGTTCAGCGCGGGAGTCTTCTTCTGGGCGGAGTCCTTCGCGCGTCCGCCGCCCTGGCGTCCGTCCGGGTCCGTCTGGTCCTCCCCTCCCCCGTCTCCGTCGCCGTCGCCTTCGTCTTCGCCGTCTCCGTCGCCGGAGTCCCGGCCGGCGTCGTTCCCGTCCGCGTCGTCTTCCTGCCCGTCCGCGTCCCGGTCTCCGTCGCCGTCCGCGCCGTCGTCTGCGTTTTCGCCTGCGGCGGCGAAGCCCGACAGCGTGATTTCGCGGTTGAAGAGAATCTGCGCGGCGGCGGATTCGCCTTCGGAAAGGATGGCTTCGACTATGTGCGAGGTCCCTGCCACCGTCTCTCCGGCCTCCGCCGCCATCGCGAGGGCCATGTCGACGATTTTCTTCGTGCGTGCGGTGACGGGCGGCACGCCGCGCTGGCGCACTGGCTCGCCGCGGCCGACTATCGACGCCTCGGCGGCCACGCGCAGTTCGTCGGGGTCGGCGCCCATGGCGGAGAACCGCCGGCACGCGCCGCATTTCCTGTCGCGCAGTATCGCGAGCAGGATATGCTCCGTTCCTATGTACGGGTGGTTCATTTCCTGGGCTATGGAAGCGGCCTTGTCGAGCGCGGCTCGCGCTCCGGCGGAAAATTCGGCTGATGGCATGTGGTTTGTCCTGTTGCGTGTAAAGTTGCGTGGAACCCCGGCTCCGCGGGGCGTGCTACTGCAGCGAGCGCCTGCCGCGGACGTTCGGCGCCAGGCGCATCGCGAGCGGACGGAGTTCCGTGGCGCGCGCCGCGTCGGCGGCGTCGCACTCGTCCGGCGTCATTCCCGCCGCTTCGCCGGAATCCGGCGAGATGCCGAGCATGGCGCGGTCAAGCTCCTCGAGGCTCGCGCCGGACACGAAGCCCATCGACGCGGCCATGCGCACGGGCGACAAGACGTCGAGCGCCTCGGTGGTGCTGATCATCCTGCAGTTCTGCATGATTGCGATGGCGCGGCGCACGGTGTCGGACAGCACTATGTTCAACTCGCCGGCGAGGCGCATGCGCGCGTTTATCTCCTGTTCGGCGAGGGCGTCGGTGGCGGCCTGGAAGCCGGCCAGGAGTTCGCTTTCCGAAAGCCCAAGGGTGCGTCCGTTCGAAAGCATGAATATGTGGCCGGCGCCGTTGAAGCCGTCCAGCTCCACGCTGCGGACCTTGATGCGCATCGCGGCGAGGCCGTGGAGCGACGCCTCGAGCTCGCCGATCTCGTGCAGGCCCTCGAGATGCATCATGCGGAACGCCTTGAACCCCGTCCCGACGCTGTCCGGGCTCGACGTCAGGAAGCCGAGCGAAGAGTCCCATGCGAAGTTCAGCCGCCGCGAAAGCGTCTCTTCGAGCACGGCGACGCGCATCGCGGGGCCTTCGACGTCCGTACCCGGCGCGATGCGCGCGATCGCGAGATGGTCGGAGTGGCACGAGAAGATGAATTCGAACGGCGTGGCCGACGAGACGAACGGGTTCATCGCCAGCTCGTCGCATGCGTCGGCGGCGTTCAGGTGCATGAGGCGGGCGAAGTAGCCCACGAGCCCGTGCGGGTGCGGCGGCTGGACGCGCGTGAAGCGCGTGCCGTCGGGGAACGGCTCGCCCGCCGCCTTGCAGATTTCGCCGTCGGCGCGCTGGAACTCCTTTTCCTTGTCCGGATCGTGGTATTTGGTCGGGAACGGCCTTCCGGCGAGATTGCGCAGCAGGCACGCGCCCGACATGAAACACACGTCCGACACGTCGAGCGCGGGATACGGGTGCGGCGGCCGCTTCGGGGCGTGGAGCTTCATTCGCCCTCCTTGACGCCGTCGCCGCCGTCAAGTCCCGAAAGCTGGTCGCGCAGGCGGCGCGCCTCTTCGAAATCCTGTGCGGCCACGGCTTCGGCCATGCGCTTTTCGATGCTCTTGCGCACGGCCTCGCCGCTGCGGTGCAGAGGGACCTTCCCTCCGCAGGAGGTCGCCACATGGACCTTGCGCAGCCTGTCCTCGAGCTTTTCGCGGAATGCGTGGTAGCAGGCGGGGCATCCCAGAAGGCCGGATTCGGAGTAGTCCTCCCACGTGTGCCCGCAGACCTTGCATTTGATGTCTTCCTTGCGCGCGGCGGCGTCCGCCCTGCCTGCGAGGCTTCCCATCAGGTCGGCGGTGGCGCTCATCAGCGCGTCGAGGACCGGCGGCGGCACCATGTTTTCCGGCAGCGCGTTGATGGTCAGGGACAGCCCCGCCCGGGGCTTGCCGCGTCCTTTGCGGGCTGCGGCCTTCCGGCGCCGTTCGCTTTCGGCGGCGCAGGCCTTGCAGACGTAGTATTCGCGGTCGCGGCCGTTCTCGTTGGCGTGGATTACTGTTTCGGCTTCCGCCTTGTGGCATTTTTCGCATTTCATTTCGCGCGCAAGTATACCAAATGCTCCGGCCTCCATACAGAAAAAACGCGCGAATCCTGATTGCCACGGAGCGCGGATTATGGCACAATATCAACCCTACGCGGCAAATGCCGCAAAACGGGGCATGTCATGGAACTGTTGCAAAAAAGCATTATGATATTCCGCAAGAGCCTTCTGGCGAGGGTCGCCGCAGCCATCCTGATAGGTTGCGGCGCCGGGTCGTGCTTCGGCCTGGCGGACGGCGCCGCGGCCGTGCCGATAGATGCCGCGCGGGCGTTCGCCACGTTCAGCGCGCTGTTTTCGTCGTTCCTCGCGTTCATGATCCCGCTGATAATAGCAGGGCTTGTGACGGCGTCCATCGCCGAGATCGAGCAAGGCGCCGGGAAGATGCTTTTCGCGACTGTCGCGATAGCCTACGCCGACACGGTGTTCTGCGGTTTCATTTCATACGGCGTGGGCGCCACCGTGTTCCCGCATTTCACGGACGCGGCGGCGCAGGCGGGCGCGGCCCCGTTCGCGTCGCCGGCGCCGTACTTCACGGTGAAGATACCGCCGGTGATAGACGTGATGTCGGCGCTGATGCTGGCGTTCGTGGCCGGCATGGGCATTTCCGGGCTGGGTTGCGAGACTCTGCGCAAGGCGGTCCGGGAGTTCGGCGCCATCGTGTCGGCCACGATCGAGAAGGCCATAGTGCCGCTCCTCCCCCCGTACATATTCTGCATATTCCTCGACATGGCGTGGACCGGGCAGGCGGTGGCCGTGGCGTCGTCGTTCGCCATGGTGGTGGCGGTGATATTCGCGATGCACATCCTCATTATCCTGATCCAGTACTGCCTGGCCGGGGCGTACTGCCGGCGCAACCCGTTCAAGGCCATCGCCTGCATGATGCCGGCGTACTTCACGGCGCTGGGCACGTCATCGTCGGCGGCGGCGATCCCCGTTTCGCACGAGTGCGCCCTGCGCTACGGCATTTCGCGCGAGACCGCCGGCCTGGTCATACCGCTCACAGCCACGATACACATGTCCGGCAGCGCGATGAAGATAACGGCGTGCGCGGTGGCGCTGTCGCTGATGCGCGGCTACGGGCTCGCGTTCGCGGATTTCGCCGGGTTCGTGATGATGCTGGGCGTGATCGCGGTCGCCTCGCCGGGCGTCCCCGGCGGCGCGATAATGGCGTCTCTCGGGATATTGGGGTCGATACTGGGCTTCAACGCGGCCGACCTCGCGCTCATGATCGCCCTCTACCTTGCCATGGACAGCTTCGGCACCGCCTGCAACGTCATAGGCGACGGCGCTATAGCGATGGTCGTGGACAGGATGGCGGCGAAACGCTCCGCCTGGCGGAAACCTTCCGCCGGGGGCGCGGGGAGCGGGGAGCGCGCGACGTGACGGCCGCGCGGATGGTTTTTACGGCTGCGGCCGCAGGCGCAATGGCGCTGTGCGGATGCACCGGCACGGGAGGAAACGGGATGAACGACGGAAAGAAAGAGGAAAGCGTGTACGCTTTCACGGTCAAGGACCGCAAGGGCGCCGATACGCCTTTGTCCGCATACAAAGGCAAAGTGCTGCTGATTGTAAACACGGCCACCCGGTGCGGGTTCACGCCGCAGTACGAAGAACTCGAAGCGATGTACGAGCGCTTGAGGGGGCGCGGTTTCGAGATCCTCGACTTTCCGTGCAACCAGTTCGGCCAGCAGGCCCCCGGAACGGCCGAGGAAATACATTCCTTCTGCCAGCTGAACTACAAGACGGCATTCCCGCAGTTCGCCAAGGTGGAGGTGAACGGTGAAAACGCCGATCCGCTGTTCAAGTTCCTTGTGGCCGGCACGGCTTTCGCAGGGTTCCCGCCGGACGGCAAGCTCGCCCCGGTTCTCGAAAAGATGCTCTCCGAGGCCGATCCCGCCTACGCAGAGAAGCCCGACATCAAGTGGAATTTCACGAAGTTCCTGATAGACGCCGAAGGGCGCATAGCCGGGCGCTTCGAGCCTACCGCGCCGCTGTCGCAGGTGGAGGCCGCCGCAGAGCGGCTGCTTGACGGAGCGGGCGCGGCGAAATGATCTGCGCGGCGGCCGCGGCGCGCGTGCGCCTGCGGCCGCCAGGCCAGGAGCGAAGGTTTTCCCGATGCGCGTGCTGTATCTGATCAACGCCGGAATAATGGGCGGGCGCGAACGCCACGTCCTCACGCTCGTGCGGTCGCTGCCCAAGGACGTGGAACGCTGCGTCTGCGCTGTCTCCGGCGGCGAGGCCGTCGACGCCATGCGGGCCGCAGGGATCGACGTGCGCGTCCTGGGCGGGCGCAACGGGCATGACATCCGCGTGCTTCCGCGTTTCATCCGGCTGTTGCGCGAATTCAGGCCGGATGTGGTCCATGCGCATTCTTCGGCCATCCTGACTTCGTTCGCCTTGAGATTCTTCCCGCGCATCGCGTTCGCGATGTCCATCCACGGTCCGTCCGTCTCCGGCGCGGAGTGGGCGGCCCGCCGCAGGAGCCTGCGCTGGAAGCTGAAGGAAATCGCGGCCGCGGCCGTCGAACGCCGCCCCGACTATTATCTTCCGGTCTCCGGATCCACATGGAAGGAATTCCTCCAGGTGCGGCCCGGCGCGAAAGGCGAAGTGTTCTACAACGCGCTCAGGCTGGACGCCATTCCGAAGCGCGAGCCTCGCCCCGGCAGGGAAAAGAAGGTGGCCGGGATGGTCGGGCGCATGGCCGACCAGAAAGACTGGCCGTCGTTCGCTGCGATAGCGCGGGCGGCCGTCTCGTCGCGTGGCGACGTGGAATTCTGGGGCGTGGGCGCCGACGAGGCGTGGGCGGCGGAAAACGTGGGCGAAAACGCAAAGTATGTCCGCTGGTTCGGTTCTCGCCAGGACGCGCGCGACCTTATTGCGCAGATGGACGTTTTCGTGATGACGTCCAAGCACGAGCAGCTGCCGACCACCCTTCTGGAAGCGTTCGCGATCGGCGTCCCAGTGACTGGCTTCATGCCCGAGGGCGGAACGTCCGAAGTCATAGATCTGTCCGGCGGCGCAAGCGCGATCATGATCGAAGAGCGCGACTGCGCTAAAGCCGCCGCGAACGTCCTGAAAGTACTGGACGATCCGGCGCTTGCGGCGTCCATGGTCGCGGCCGGCGGCGAAACCGTGCACAGGCATTTCGACATGGAAAAGCTTTGCGCCACGCAGCTCATGGACGTTTACGCAAGGCTTGCGGCGGAGAAGAGGGCGAAATGAAATTCAGTCTCGCCGGCAAAACCGTCCTGGTGACGGGGGCGTCGTCCGGGATCGGGCGCGCGTGCGCGGTGTGCGCGGCCGGACTCGGCGCGCGGCTGGTGCTTACAGGGCGGAACCGGGCGGCAATGGATGAAACGCTCGCGCTTTGCGCCGGCCGGGGACATGCGTCCGTATGCGGCGATATCGCGTCGCCGGAGTTCGTGCAAAGCCTTCCTGACGTCTCGGGTCCGCTTGACGGGCTTGTCCATTCCGCCGGGGTTTCGCGGATATGCCCGGCCGGGATGAATCTCGCTTCCGAGGCGGAGGCGATGGCGCGCGTCAACTGGCTGGCGTTTCTGGAGCTTGCGAAAACGTATTCCAAGGCGAAAAACAGGAAGCCCGGGCTGTCGATGGTGGCGGTGTCGAGCGTTGCGGCCGCGGCCGGATCGCCGGGACTGTCGGCGTACGCCGGCACGAAGGGCGCGCTGTCGGCGAGCGTGCGCGCGCTTGCCGCGGAGCTGGCGGGGAAAGGCATACGCGTGAACGCGGTCTGCCCCGCGGGGATAAAGACGCCGCTGTTCGACGCGACCGTCGGTGCCGTCCGTCCGTCCGGCGCGGGCCGCACGCTGCTGCCCCCTGGCGTCGGCGTCCCCGAGCAGGTGGCTTGGCCGGTATGCTTCCTGCTTGGCGACGCGGCGGATTTCATCACCGGCGTGAACCTGCCGGTCGACGGAGGCTTTTTGGCGGGATGAGAGGCTCTCGCGCGGGATTGAGACTGGTGATGGAGAAAAACAAGGAAAAACAACGTATGGACAAGCCGTTTCTTTCAGTATGCATACCGAGCTACAACAGGCCGAAGGAACTGTTGCGGCTTTTGCGGACCATAGATTGCGATCCGTCGGTCACGCAGATAGTGGTGTGCGAAGACCACGCGCCGAAGCGCCTTGAAGTGCGTGCCGCCGTCGAGGAGTTCAAGGCGGAGACGAAGTACGCCGTCAAGTACGTCGAGAACGAAGTCAACAAGGGCTACGACTGGAACCTGCGCGATTTCCTGACGACTGCCGACGGCGAATACATCGTGTTCTGCGACGACGACGGCGCGTTCGTGAAAGGCGCGCTCGACAAATTGATTGCGTTCTTGAAGGAGCATCCGGAACTCGGCTACGTGCTGCGGCGCACACGCTATCCCGAACGCGGCGACGACATGCGGTATTTCCCCGGTACGCGCTTTTTCGAGCCGGGCGTGGAAACCTACCAGATGCTTTTCAGGAAAAGCGTCATCGTGGCCGGCTTCACGTTCAAGCGGGAACTGGCGATCGACACCATGACCGACCGGTTCGACGGTTCGCTGCTCTACCAGCTTTACATCTTGGCGGAAATATGCCTGAAACACCCAAGCGCGTATTTCGACGAGCCGATCACGGAGAAGCTCCCTGGCGAGACGGAGTTTTACTTCGGCTCCAGCGAGAAGGAGAAAGGCCTGTACGAGCCAAAGAAGATTTCAGTGCGCGGGCAGATGAACTTCATGAACAGTTTCATCAAGATTGCGCAGTACATCGATGACAAGTACGGGCTGCACTCAGTCAAGTACGTGAAGAAGGACATGTCCAAGTATTCGTACCCGGTGCTTGCGTGGATGATGCGCAAAAGCCGTTTCGCCATGCTTGGCGTCGCGTGGGAATACATCAAGGGCGGCATGGGCACGACGATCTATTTCTACATATACGTTTTCGCGCTGCTTCTTTTCGGCACGAACTTCTGCGACAGGATGATCGTGCGCATAAAGAAGAAAATGGGCCACACTCCGAACCTCTGACCGGCGGGGCGAATTGGATCGCATGAAAGACAATTCACATTTTGCACAAAGGCATAGGTATGGAAAAAATTGAAGAGGTCAAGGTAGTGGTATACGAATTGCTTCGGTACTGCGTAGTCGGGGGCATAGCGTTTCTCGCCGATTTTGGAACATTGGTGATGACGAGGGAACTGTTTCTGAAAAACACACAATATGGAATATATATAGCTACGGTTTACGGCTTTGTAGCCGGTTTGACTGTCAATTATTTCCTGTCGCTCTGGTTTGTGTTCACACAGAAGAAGGACAAGGGCAAGGGTAGGAGTGTTGGCGCTTTCATTGTTTTTGGCGCCATTGGGCTGCTTGGCCTTATATGGACAGAACTAGGAATGTGGATTGGCGTCGAGCTGCTGTCCGTCAATTACATGATTGTAAAAGTTTTGGTTACAGGCGCGGTTCTGGTCTGGAACTATCTTGGTCGCAAGGTGCTCATATTCAATGCAAAAGAAGGAGCTGTAAAATGAAGACAAAAACGGCTGTCGTGATTGGCGCCGGCCCTGCCGGACTTACCGCCGCATACGAGTTGCGCCGAAAGTCCAAAGACTGGCGGATTGTTGTGTTCGAGGAGTCCTGCTTCATCGGAGGAATATCCAGAACTGCAGTGTGCGGCGACTGCCGCATAGACATCGGCGGACACCGCTTTTTCTCAAAATCCAAGGCAGTAAACGATCTTTGGTCAGAGTTGATGCCTGTGCAGGGCAGCCCTTCCAAGGATGACTTGATTCTCGGGAGGCCATGTAACATCGAGAAGGGCGGTCCCGACCCTGAAAAAGAAGAAAAGGTCATGCTTCGCCGTCGGCGGGTGAGCCGCATTTACTATTTAAGGCATTTTTTCGACTATCCGATTTCCGTGAAGCCGGCGACATTCTTGGCAATGGGGCTCTGGCGTACGCTGAAAGCCGGATCCAGCTATATCTACAGCGCAATTTTCAAGCGTCCTGAGAAATCGCTCGAGGACTTCTACATCAACAGGTTCGGCAAGGTGCTGTATTCCATGTTCTTCGAGGATTACACCGAGAAGTTGTGGGGCGTGCATCCGTCCAAGATAGACCCATCGTGGGGGGCGCAGCGTGTCAAAGGGCTTTCGCTGTGGAAGGCGATCCTCAACGTCTTTATTCCCAAGGGGGGGGCAAAGGAGACGTCACTCATTGAAGAATTCTTATATCCCAAGCGAGGCCCGGGGCAGCTGTGGGAACTTATGGCGGATAAGCTCCAGACGGAGGGGGTAGAGTTGCGCCTGAATTCCAAGATATCCAGAATAGAAACGGACGGCAACTCGATATGCGCGGTGGCAACCGAAAACGGCGAGCGCATCACGTGCGATGCCGTGTTCTCGTCGATGCCCGTAAAAGACCTTGTCGCATCTTTTTGCAATGTGCCGCGCGAAGTGGCCCGGATCGCATCGGAATTGCCATATCGCGATTTTATTACAGTCGGGCTTTTGGTCGACAGGCTTTCCATAAAGAACAAGACGAAGCTCACGACCGTGAACGGCATAGTCCCAGACACATGGATATATGTCCAAGAACGGGATGTGCGCATGGGTCGCATCCAGATATTCAACAACTGGTCCCCGTATATGGTGGATGACGTTACGAAGCACGTCTGGATAGGTCTCGAGTATTTTTGCACCGAGGGTGACGCGTTGTGGTCTATGGACGAAGCTTCATTTGTAGGTATGGCCACAGGTGAGTTGCGCCGGATTGGAGTCCTCGGCGAGGACGAACCTGTCCGCAAGTCTGTCCGGATCAAGGTGAAAAAGGCGTATCCTGCGTATTTTGGAAGTTATTCGGAGTTCGGCAAAGTGCGCGAATGGCTGGACGGTTTCGGGAACCTATATTGCATCGGCCGCAACGGACAGCACCGGTACAACAACATGGACCATTCCATGCTGTGCGGCATCGAGGCAGTCCGGGCGTTGCTGGAAGAGACGGACAAGACTGCGGTGTGGAGTGTCAACACGGAGGAGGTGTACCATGAGGGGAAGTAGAGCTTTGTGGTGGCTTGTCGTAGTGGGGGTGAGCCTTCGCGTTGTATTGTGGTGCTTCCAGGCATGGCCGTATGGCGAGGATGGTCATAGATATTTGGCTGAAGCCATGAACATGGTGAATCATGGCGTTTTTTCCCAGTCGTTGGCGGAGATGCCCTCTCCTACTGCACATGACATGCCATTATGGCCCTGTATAATGGCCTTGATCTATATGTGTGTTGGATCTGTAAAAGTCATGCAATATGTTTTGGGCATGCTGAATATAGGCTTGTTATTAGGGAGCTCGTACATACTTATCGGCATGTTGCGTAGTAGGCCATTTGGATTTTCGGATAAATCCATAGCGGTTGCGATTGGCGTTTATTTGCTAATGCCAGAGACGGTTGTTTTTTCCTTGTTCAACCAGCCAGACCAATTGGCGGTTTTTTGTCTGGTGCTTGCATTGAAATTCTATTTCAGGATCAGGGAAAAGGGATTGGTAGCGGCAGTGTACACCGCGATGTCATTGCTGTGTGCTGTCTACGCTAAGCCTATTTGCATGCCTTTGGCTGTTGCTTTGATAATGGCTATGCCATTGCTGGCGGAAGGTCGATTATTGAAGAGGAGTCTCGTGTGCGCGTGCGCAGCGAGTTTGCTTGTCGCAGGCTTGATACCGTGGGCAATCCGTAGTAAGATGGCGTTTGGGCGTGTTGGTTTGACAACGATATCAGGGAGAAATCTTTATGCTTGTAATTGGGGGTGGATGGTGGATTCTTTTCCAGAAGGCAAGAGATCAAGTTTAAGGGCTGACATGGCGTCGCTGGATGAGCGCACGAAGAACATGAATCCTATGGAAAAGTCTCAAGTGCAAGGGCGGTATGCGAGACGGCAATTGCTGGCACACTTCGGTGATTATGTTTGGTTTACGATAAAAAGGCACCCTAGACTATATGCCGGGACAGGAAGTATCGCGCTGTTGAAGTACCTTGGGTTAGATAGAGTGTATGATGCATTGGACACAATGTGGGGGTCTGGGGAAGGCAGGGGGTATGTTCAGCCGCCGCCCGACAAGCCGTATACTTTATTTGAGAAAGGCGTTGGTATTGCGCTTCAAGTTGCCTCTTGGTGCATGTTGCTTGTGTGCTACGGTCTTGTGTTTTGCGGATTTGTCAAAGGTTTCAGAAATATCGTTTTTGCTAAAGATAAAACGCATGACTCGGCATATGCTAAGCTGGCGTTCGTCTGTCCTGTATTATGCATCGTCCTGGTGGCTATTGTAATTGGACCAGTCACAAGTACTAGGTATAGGTTTATCATGATACCGTTTTTCGCAATGGTTGCAGGGTACTCGTGTATGCCCAAGAGAGTCGCCGGCCGCTCGCTTGCTGTCTCGGACTTTTATTAAGGAATTGAACCAATGACTGCTTTTTGCGGGGGCGCTCATTTCAACGGCATATCAAAATCCCAAATCGCACGTAATGTATCAATAGATGCCTTGCGTTGTCTTTTGATGTTCGGCGTTGTTTTGCAGCATACATTCGCCATGTGCAAGTACGGCGGAGTTGTCGCCTATTCGTCATATATCCTCTGGGATTGCCTCACCCATCCTTCCGTAGACGGATTCACGTCCATTTCAGGATGGTTTGGAGTCCGTTGCACGGTCCGCAAGCTGTATCGCCTGGCCTGTCTCATATTTTTCTGCGGGTGCGTCCATTGGCTTGTGTACCAGTTGGGGCAGGCTGCGTGCGGGGCGCCGTATGCGGAAAATTTCGGATTCGAAATCCCGGACATGCCGTTTGCCTACGAGTGTTTCCGCTATTGGTATCTTGGCGCATACATAAAACTCATGTTGCTGACGATTGTCTTGAATCCAGCGCTGGCTGCCGTCGAAAGGGCCGGAAGGACATGGGCCGCCGCGGCATTGGCTGCCGTCGTGGGGTTGTCGTACCTTTCCACATTGTGGATCCCGTGGCCGGGACATTCGCCGAGAACCGTGATTTTCATATACATCGTAGTCCGCCTTGCGATCATCCTCGGGTTGAAGCGCGCCATGCAGGAAAGCCGCGCGTTCCGCATAAGCGCTTTCGGCGTGCTGGCTGCACTGGTCGCTATCATCGCGATCGACGCTCTTTGCCGCAAATACGGCGTGGCGGAATGGATCGGACTGGGGTTGCCGTGTGGAGACTATGCCGATCCGCCGATCCTCTTGACAGGTCTTTTCCTTGTCGCATGCTTTAGCGTGATAAAGCTGCCGGACGGATCGAAGTTCGCCGGAGCGTGCGCGATCATAGCCCCGTCGATGATTTCCGTGTACATGCTCCACTGGAATTTCACCACCACATTCTTCAAACCCGTTCCCCAGTTGATTCTCGGAGTGTTTCCGGGGCTGCCGCCAGTTCTTGCATTCCTTCCCTGCGCAATAGCCATATTCGCGATCTGCGTATTGATGGATATCGCGCGCCGCCGTGTGTTGGACGCGCTCAAGCGGCGTTGCAAATGGAAATTCCTGTTTTAGCAATATGAAAATACTGCATGTGATAACGGGGTTCGGCAAGGCGGCCGGCACGACGGTCTTCTGCGGCGAGGTGTGCAGCGGCCTTGCTGCGGCGGGGCATGATGTAACGCTTGCGATTTCGGATCCTGCGGAACCGGGACGGTATCAGGTCGACGGCCGCGTACATGTCGTTTCGATCGATTCGATCCTGTCGGACGGTTCCGGATATGTCCCGGATGTCGCGCATTTCCACGTGATATGGCTTCCCGTGATGCACAAGCTTTGCAATTGGGCGAAACGGAACGGCGTGCCGGTGGTATGGAGTCCGCACGGCACTCTCACCCCGTGGGCGATGAAGTACCGCTGGTGGAAGAAATGGCCGATCTGGTGGCTGTTCCAGAAGCGCGATCTGGAATGCGCCAGGTGCCTGCATGCGACCGCGCAGAGCGAGGTCGGGGATTTCCGCCGGATGGGGCTGCGGAATCCGGTCTGCATCGCACCGCTCGGAGTCCATCTGCCTGAAGAAAAAAGGCAGGCGGGAGAACCGGAAGACCGGGGCGGCCTGCGTACGTTGCTTTTCGTAAGCCGCGTGCAGAGGAAGAAGGGGCTTGCCAATCTGATAAGGGCGTGGGCGTCGCTTCCGGGGCCGGTCAAAAAAGGATGGCGCGTCCGCATCGTGGGGCCGGACCAGGAAAACCATACGGCCGAACTGACCGCCCTGTGCGGCGAATGTGGCGTTTCGCAGGACTTCGAGTTCGCGGGTCCGAAGTTCGGCGGGGAACTCCAGCATGAATATGCCGCGGCGGATTTGTTCGTCCTCCCTACGCATTCGGAGAACTTCGGAAGCGTTGTCATAGAGGCGTTGGCCCATGGATTGCCCGTAATCACGACAAAGGGGGCGCCCTGGTCCGAGATAGAGACAGCAGGCTGCGGCTGGTGGATCGACATTGGCGTGGAGCCGCTGGCCGGAACATTGCGCACGGCGCTTTCGCTTGACGCCAAGGCGCGCCTCGAAATGGGTTCGCGCGGACGCAGGCTTGTGGAAAACAAGTACACATGGACGTCAGTCGTCAAGACGATGGAGCAGACTTACGCCGGCGTGGCGCGAGAAGGGGCCGTCCATTCCGTAATCCGGTAGATCCGGACGCGTGCCGTGCGGCGCCCCGTTCGGCGGAGTCAGCGGGCGGAGAGTTCCGCCGCCAGCCTGGACAGGACCGGCAGGGCGTGTCCGTAGAAACGCCGCCATCCCGCGTCGAGCCTGTCGCGGTTCCGCGGGCAGTCCGCATGGCCGCGCTTGCGCCGCCCGAACTCCGCGTACTTCTTTCCTCCGGCCATTTCTTCCCACGTGTTTTCCATCACGTTGCCGAGCTTGAGCGCCGGCTCGACGAAGAAGTCGCATGGATACACGTCGCCGTTCGCCTCGACCACGAGATGGTGGCGGCAGTCGTCCGAGAACTGGCACAGCGCCGGGACGCCGAATGCGATTTCCGACACGATGGAATCGAACGTGCGCACGCTTACGCGCCGGACGTCGCCGCACCGCAGCCATTCGTCGAACAGGCCCGACATGAAACCGCCCCATACGCCGGAATCCACCGCAAACGCGCGCGGCCAGGTGCATTCTATGTACTGGTGGTGCATGCATCCGAGCGTGTCGCGGATGTAATGGTACAGCCCGGCCGGGTCGCCGGCGAGGTCGCGCGTGACGAGCTGGAGGACGTTCACAGCCGCTCCTGCGCGCACGAGAGTTCCATATCCGCGCATGAACTCAGCCGACCTGGAATGCGGGCTGACGCCGACAAGCCAGCCGTTTTCCGCGAAAAACCGCGCGATGGAATCCGTTGCGAGCGTCGCATTCGTCTGCACCGAAAAGCGCACGCCCGGCGCGATCTCCGCCGCGCGCCGGAAGAATTCTTCTCCGGCCAGCAGCGGTTCGCCGCCCTGGAACGCGACGTCGTGCGACGGCAGCGGCAGCGCCGCGTACGACGCGAGCGCGCGCTCCAGCACGCGCCGGTCCATGCGCGGATGGGCATCGGCGTGCAGCGCGGATTTCGGCCGGTAGAAGCAGTACGGGCAGGCGAGATTGCAGTCGGCCCCGGCAGGCTTCACCAGCAGCGAAAACGGCTTCATGGCTGCGGTTTGCCGTATTCGCGCGCGTTCCGGTACTGGTCGCGGTCGCCGAGTGCGGCGCGGAGGCGCGCGAGGCGCTTTTTCAATTGTGCGATGCGCGCCGCGCATTCCGGTTCCGAATATGCGTTGTCGAGCTCTTCTGGGTCTTTGCGCAGGTCGAAATACTCCCACTCGCCGCGCTTGTAGTAGAACATGAGCTTGTCGGTCCGCGTGCGTATGCCGTACCATGCGGCTGTGGCGTGTTCGCCGCCTTCCACGTAGTACCTGAAATAGGCGTCCTTGCGCCAGTCCGCCGGGGTGCGGCCTTTCATGTTCTCCACGAATCCGCGGCCCTGCATCCCGGCGGGAACCGGCGCGCCGGCGGCCTGCAGGAAAGTGGGGGCGAAATCCACGTTCAGCACCATGTCGTCGACGCGCGTGCCCGGGGCGATCGCGGCCGGCCATTGGGCGACGAACGGCATTTTGATCACTTCCTCCATCATGAAGCGCTTGTCGTACAGCCCGTGGTCGCCGAGGAAGAAGCCTTGGTCGGAAGTGTAGATCACAAGCGTGTCGCGGGCTATACCGCGCTTTTCGAGGAACGCCGCCATGTCGCCCACCGAGTCGTCGACGGACTGTACGCACGCCAAATAGTCCTGCATGTAGCGCAGGTAGGAAAGCGCCGCCTTCGCGCGGTTGTCGTTCTCCATGCCTTCCGGCCATGCGTCGATATATTCGCCGTTCGCGTTCCTGCGGCCTTCGTAGGCGCGCCCCTCGAATTCGAACTTGCCTCCGCCGGCGAAATATTCGGCCAGCTTGAGATCCTCCTTCAGACGCATGTGCCGCAGAACGGTCATCGCGGTCGTCTTTATCGGGCTGGCGCGGCCTTCCCAGGCGTCGAAAAGCGTATCCGGGACTGGGATGTCCTTCAGCGTCATCGCGCGGAACCGCGCCTTGTACTTCGGGGACGGCAGCCAGTTGCGGTGCGGCGCCTTGTGGTGCATCATGGCGAAGAACGGCTTTCCGGCGGCGAGCGCGCGGTCAATGGCGTCCTGCGTGACGCGCGTGATGTTCTCGGTCGCGTATTCGCCCTTGTATTCGGTGCGGCGGATCCGGCCGTCCTTCTTCTCCCAGTACCACGGGTTGAAGTATTCCCCCTGGTTCGCGTACACCATCCAACGGTCCCAGTCGGAGTCGCGCACGGTGCGCGGTCCGCCCAGGTGCCACTTGCCGATGAAGGCCGTGTAGTATCCGGCGTCGCGCATGTACCCGCCCACGGTCTTGATATCCGGGGAGATGTCGTTGAACACAGGGACGCCGTTCGCGTGGCTGTACATCCCGGTGAGGATGCCGGCGCGGCTCGGCGTGCAGATCGGGTTGGTGCAGAAGCAGTTGGTGAAAAGCGCGCCGCGGCGCGCGAGCGCGTCGATGTGCGGCGTATGGTTGATGCGCGACCCGTACGCGCCTATCGCGTGCGCGGCGTGGTCGTCGGTCATCATGAAAAGGATGTTCGGCTTTTTCCGTTCCGCACCGGCCAGGGCGGACGGTCCGATGCCGGCGAGTCCTGCGGAGGCGCAGGCCATCGCCAGGAAACTGCGGCGGGTGTATCTGTCGTTCATGCAGGCAGTATAGCAAAACGGGGCGTCTGCGTGGAATCCCATTTTGCGGACGTCAGCGGAGCGGGAAAAGGAAAACGCCCGGTCCGCATGGCGGGCCGGGCGTTTTGCGCATCGTACGGGGCGGCTTACTTGTCGTCGAGCGCCGCCACGCCGGGAAGTTCCTTGCCTTCCAGGTATTCCAGGCTCGCGCCGCCGCCGGTGGAGATGTGCGACATCTGGGCGGCCTTGCCGGATTTCTTCACGGCGGAGACGGAGTCGCCGCCGCCGATGATGGAGATGCCGCCCTGCGCCTTGACCTCGGCGACGGCGTCGCACACGCCGAACGTGCCCTTGGCGAAAGGCGGGAACTCGAAGCATCCCATCGGGCCGTTCCACACCACCGTCTTGGCGGAGCGGATGGCCTCGGAGAAGAGCGCGATCGACTTCGGGCCGATGTCGAGGCCCATCCAGTCGGCGGGAATGTCGCCTTCGTTGGTCTTCGTCTGGACGTCGGAGCCGTCTTTCGTCTCGGGGAACTTGTCCGCGATGGTGTTGTCGACGGGCAGGAGAAGCTTGACGCCCTTGTTCTTCGCGGTTTCGATCATTTCGCGCGCGTAGTCGAGCTGCTCGGTTTCGCAGAGCGACTTGCCGACTTCGCGTCCCTGCGACTTGAGGAACGTATATGCCATTCCGCCGCCGATGATCAGGGTGTCGACCTTGTTGAGGAGGTTCTTCACGACGCCGAGCTTGTCGGACACCTTTGCGCCGCCGAGGATGGCGACGAACGGGCGGACGGGGTTCTCGACCGCGTTGCCGAGGTACTGGATCTCCTTTTCGAGGAGGAAGCCGGAAACGGAAACGGGCATGAACTTGTCGATCACGGCCGTGGAGGCGTGGGCGCGGTGCGCGGTGCCGAAGGCGTCGTTGCAGTAGACGTCGCCGTAGGAGGCGAGCTTCTTCGCCATCGCTTCGCGGTCGGCTTTGAGCTTGGCCTTCTTTTCCTGGTATTCCTCTTCGGTCAGGTGGATGCCCTTCTTGGGGTCGTCCTTCTTGACCTTGCCGTCTTCCGCCTTGTAGAAGCGGGTGTTCTCGAGCAGGGCGACCTCGCCTGGCTTGAGGGCGGACGTCACGTCGTCGGCCGCCATGCAGTCGGCGCCGAATGCGACCGGCTTGCCGAGGAGCTCCGACAGGAGGCCGGCGACCGGCTTGAGGGAGAATTCGGCTTCGTATCCCTTGCCCTTGGGACGGCCGAGGTGCGAGAGCAGCACGAGCGACGCGCCGTGTTCGAGAACGTATTTTATCGAAGGCAACGCGGCCTGCACGCGCGTGTCGTCGGTGATCCTGCCCGAGCCGTCCTTGGCCATCGGAACGTTGAAGTCCACGCGCATTACGACGCGCTTGCCTGCGAGTTCGACATCGCGCAAAGTCTTTTTGGCCATATCGAGATCCTTTCTTTTTTTGTTGGTTATGTCCGTGTGAAACGCAAAGCACCGGGAATGGCGTCGCCGTTCCCGGTGCGTCTGCCGCGGCGCAGCCGCATGCGGCGCGCCTGGGGTTATTCGGCGGCGGCCGCGGGGGCGGCCTTCATCTTGTTCATCTTCAGCTGGGCGCGGGATTTGCGCCGGCTGGCCGTGTTCTTGGTGATGATCCCGCGCTTCGCCGCCTTGTCGAGGCGGGACACGAAGCTCTGGAATTCTTTTTCCGCAGTCTCGCGGTCGCCTGCGTCGGCGGCCTTGAAGAGCTTCTTGTGTCCGTCGTGCAGACGGGCCTTGGCGGCGCTGTTGCGCTTGTTTGCCTTTGCGGCCTGACGGTCGCGCTTGCGTGCGCTGCGGCCACCCTTTATGTTCGCCATGTCTTTTGACTCCTGGTTCGTGGAAACGATTGGCGGAAAGGATACATTAAACCGGCGGAGAAATCAAGCCTTGAAATCCGGAGCGTTTTTTGCTTTACTTCACCGTTGCAACGACAAACCAGAAAGAGGTTGAACAAAATGCTTTCGTTTTTCACAGGGCTGCTCTACACGGTCGAGATAATAACGTGCCTGCTGCTCGCCGGCGCCGTGCTTCTCCAGAAGCCGAAGGAGGGCGGCCTCGGCGGCGTGATCGGCGGTGCCGGCGGAGACGTCTTCGGCGCCGACGCCGGTAACGTGCTCGTGAAGGCCACGTCCATTCTCGGCGGCGTGTTCCTCGTCGTGACGCTCCTTCTCGCGTGCGTGACCGCGCGTTCCGCCGCAGACCAGTCCGTGATGTCCGGTTCGTCCGCCGCGCAGGAAGCGCCCGCCGCGCAGGATGCCCCCGCCGGGCAGGATGCGCCAGCGCAATCCGGTTCCTGAGCGCGTCCGCGCCGGGGGAAGTGCCGCGGTGCGCATTCTTTTCCGATACGTCCTGCGCGAATTCTGCATTCCGCTGTTCTACTGCACTGCGGGATTCCTCTCGATATTCGTGCTTTTCGAGCTTTTCGGCTCGTTCGGCAGGATTGTAGACGCCGGACCCGCGTTCGGCGACGTGGTCCGCTACTTCGGCGGCTACATAGCCCCGTACTTCCAGTGGCTGATGCCGGCGTCGCTGCTGCTGGCCACGCTATACACGATGTGGAACTTCTGCCGCCACGGCGAACTTACGGCCATGCGCGCCAGCGGCGTGGGGTTCGCGGCGATCGTCCGGCCGATCCTCGTGGCGTCCGTCCTGTGCGCGTGCGCCGTGGCGTGGGTGAACGAACGGTTCGTCCCGCGCCACACCAAGTGGGCGGAGGATTTCCGCGAAGCCAAGTTCCGCGAGGACGCGCGCCAGGGCAAGGACACCATATTCGCCGCCGTGCTGCCGGGAACGTCGCGCCAGTGGACGGCGGGCAGGATGCTGTCGCCCGACGCGTCCGACCTGGAAAACGTCGTCATCTCGGACAAGTCCCTGAACATGAAGGTGGAAGCCCGCCGCGCACGCTACCTGGACGGCCTGTGGTGGATAGACTCGCCCAAGTGGTCATACACCGGACCTGACGGGCGGCCGCGCCCGTCCCCCTCCCCCGCGCTCGACAGGCTGCCTTTCCGCGCGCTCCCCGAATGCCCGGAGACTCCGCGCGAACTCCTGCTCAGCACGCAGGGCCAGGACTTCGGCAAGAACAGCCTGAATTCGCTTTCCACGGCCGACCGCTTCAAGTACATAGAGATGCACCCTGCCGTGACGCCCGCCTCGCGCACGAAGAACACGTACGACGCGTGGGCCAAGATCGCCGCGCCGTTCGCCTGCATCGTCATAACGCTCTTCGCCATCCCCGCAGGCGTCGCCACCGGCAGGCAGTCCGTTTTCCGCGGCGTCCTCGGGGCGATCGGGATGTTCTTCGCATTCTTCGCCCTCTCCATACTCTGCAACGCCGGATGCTCCATGCTCGCGGACGGCGGCTGGACCGTCCCGCCCGCCGGCGCCTCCGGCGGATTCCTGCGCCGCGCGACCCCGGCCGTCGCGGCGTTCCTGCCCTCGGCCGTGTTCCTCGCCGCAGGGTTCAAGCTCTTCCGCCGGCACCGCTGAAAGAAAGGATGCCGGCGTGACGTTGTTCGTTCTTGCGGCCGTGGACGTGGCGGCGTTCCTTGCGTGGACCGGGATGTTCCTTCCGCGCGAGGCGCCGCGCGGTGACGCGTACGCCGCGCGGTTCGCGCGGGCCTGCGCGTTCGTTTCCGCTCCGTTCGCCCAGCTGCCTTCCATGCCGGCGCGCGCGGCTTCCGCCGCGATGCTCCTGCTGCTGGCCGCCCTGCGGACGGTCGTCATCGCGCGCGCCGGCGCGGTCGAGGCCGTCTTCGCCGCTCCGTTCGCCGCCCGCGCCCCCGCAGTCGATCCCGGCTCGCGCGACGCGGCGGCGTTCGCCGCCCCGTTCGCGTTCTCCATCGTTTCGATGGCGTGCTCCCTCTTGAAGGTGTGGACCGCATGGACCGTCGCGCGGATGTTCGGGGCGAAGCCAGGCCCGGACATGCCGGGATACGGAATCTGCTCGCTCGCCGCCGCGCCGGTCTCGCGTCTGCCCGCATGGGCGCTGGCGGCCGCCGTCCCCGCGCTCCACTGCTGCGCGGCCGCGGCCGTCCTGTCCGTTTCGCCGGGCGTCCGCGCCGACCCCGCCGTGATGGACGCCATCCGCTCCGCCCTCGCCGGGATGCCTTCGCCGCTGCCGCTTCCGTCCGATTCTCCCGCCGCGTTCGCCCCGGGCGGCGGCGCCGCGGCCGCGGCGGCGGGATGCGCGATTCTCGGCGCCGCGCTTTTCGCCGAAGGGCTGGGATTCGCCGCCAGGGCGATCTTCACGCTGTTCGTCCTGAAAATCCTGGCCGCCCTTTTCCGCAACGCCGGCATGGCCGCCTTCTGCGGCGCGGTCATTGCGACGATGCGCGGCGCGCTGCACGGGCGCGGCGCGGCCAAGGGCGGCCGCGACTGGTCGCCGCTGGCCGCGTGGTTCATCTGCTTCGCCGCTTCGGGCATTGCGGCAAATCTCGCGCTTTTCGCCGCCGGCGCGATGGAGGCTGCGGAATGACCATACGCGACTATTTCGACCGCGCCGTGCGTTCCAGGCCCGACGCGCCGTTCATGCGCTTCTGCGGCAGGGGCTCCGCCGCGTGGCAGACTCTTTCGTACGCGCAGACCGCGGCGCGCGTGCAGGCCGCGTTCGCCGCGCTCGCGCCGCTCGGCCTCGAACCGCGCCGCGACATCGCGGCGTTCATGCTGCCGAACTCCCCCGAGTGGATAGTGCTTTATCTCGCGCTTTCCGGCGCCGGCGTGGCGGTGTCGCCGTTCGACCCGAAACTCCGCGCCGTCGAGGCCAGGCACATCCTGTCCGACTCCGGCGCCTCCGCGCTTTTCGCGCAGACGGCCCAGGCCGGAACCGTCGCCGAGGCCGCAAAGGGCCTGAAGTCCCTCCGCACGATCGTGTGGACCGACGCGGCTGACGACGCCTCCGCGCCGTCGGTCCCCGGCTTCGCGTGCCGCGCCCTCGCTTCGCTGGAAGGTTCGTGCTGCACGCCCCCGGCCAAGGCCGCCGCCGCGTACGCCGCCGCCCGCCCGTCCGAGGACGACATGGCCTCGCTCATATATTCGTCCGGCACCACCGGAAGCCCGAAGGGCGTGATGCTTTCGCACGGCAATTTCTCCGCGAACGTCACGGCCACCCTCGCCCGCGTGGGATTCTCCGCCTCCGACAGTTTCATGAACGTCCTTCCGCTGTTCCACGCGTTCTCGTTCACCGGAAACTTCCTGCTGCCGCTCTGCGTCGGCGCGTCAGTCACGTTCGCGCGCTCCGTCCGCACCCTCGCCGAAGACCTGGTGCAGACGTCCCCGACCATCCTGCTCGCCGTCCCACTGCTCGCCGAAAAGCTCTACGCGCGGATCGACGCGCAGATCAAGAAATCGCTCGTGGCGTCCGGGCTCTTCAAGTTCGGGTTCTCCCGGAAGATCGTTGCGCGCAAGATAGTGGAGCGCTTCGGCGGAAAGCTTCGCCTGCTCGGAATCGGCGGCGCCCCCACGTCCGTCGAGACGCTCGAAGGCTTCAAGAAGATCGGCCTGTTCGTCCTCGAAGGCTACGGCATCACCGAGTGCTGCCCCGGCGTCGCCTATCCCTGCCCCGAATCGTTCGTCCCCGGCACGGTCGGGCCGGTGCTGGACAGCTACGAGTGGAAGCTGGCGAATGTCGACGGCACCGGCGTCGGCGAACTCCTCCTCAAGGGCCCCTCCGTGATGAAGGGATACTGGCGCAACGAGGAGCAGACGAAGGCCGCGTTCGACGAAGACGGCTTCTACCGCACCGGCGACATCGTGCGGATCGACAAATCCGGAAACGTCGCGATCTGCGGCCGCTGCAAGTCCCTCATCGTAAACCGAGAGGGCAAGAACATCTACCCCGAGGAGGTCGAGCGCCCGATAGAGCACAGCCCGCTCATAAAGGACATACTCGTTCTGGGCTGGCGCGCGAAGGGCGAGACCGGCGAGCACGTCGGCGCGATAGCCGTGCCCGACGCCGACGCCGTGGCCGCCCACCTCAAGCGCGATTTCCTCTCCCGCGAGGAACTTGTGGCGTTCACGTCGTCCTACATCCTCGGCGTGTGCCGCGCCTCCGTGGCCGACTACAAGATTCCGCGCAAGATCGAAGTGCGCCTTGAGCCTCTCGAGCGCACGCCTTCGCTTAAAATCAAACGCGCCCTCTACGCGGGGGCGCTCGACGAATGACAAGAATGGAGATGCACCAAATGCCTGCAATCCGCCGCTGCGCGGCTTTCATGGCGGTCGCGCTGTCCGTCGCGTCCGCCCCCGGCGCCGAATGGATATTCAACGAATTCGCCCTCCGCGCGCTCGCGCGCACCGAGCCTGCCGGCGGCGGAGGGTTCGTCTGCCCCGTCTACGGCCTGTCGTCGGCGCTCGGCACGCTCGGATACGCCATGCCGCCGGAATCGCGCCCGCCTTTCGCGAAGGAGCTTTCGCTGTTCTCCGGCTTCCCCGAGTCTTTCGCCGAAGTGCGCGGCAAGCTTCTCGCGTCGCGCGCGTTCATCGACAACAACGGCCGCTCGTGCTTCGTCCTGTGGGCGCTCCGCGGCATGGACGTGCGCGGAACAGACGACGGCGTGGACACCGGATTCGCATTCTCGGTGCAGGACTCTTTCGGCGGCGAGGTCGTAAGGACGATGTACCCCTCGCACGCCAACCGTCTCATATCTGTCATGACGGACGGCGAATTCCCCTGCTTTCTCGCGAAGGGCGAAGAGCTCGGCCGCGCCGGATGCTCCTACACGGGCGCTTGCTCCATGCGGCCGCGCTTCGAAAAGCCGTTCGATCCCGCCGCGACCGCCGCGGGCCGGTTCCGCTCCCCGGGCGGATCTTCCGGAATCCGCTTCGTCCGCGGCGAGCAGGACGGCGCCGCCGGCGAGACGGGCGGGCTCTCCGCCGCCGCATTGCGCATGAAGGGCGGCCTCGTTCTCGTGCTCGTCAAGCCGCGCGACCCCGCCGCGAAGCTTCCGCAGTTCAAGGATCTCACGCCGTCCGGCCTGGCGGAAATCTTCAAATGCCTCGCGGTTTCCCCCGAGGAGCGCGTGATATCGTCGCTTTCCGACGACGCCTTGATGGAGTTCCGCACAAACGACCTCGTCCGCGTTTCGCTCCCCGTCTTTTCCCAGACGCGCTCCATCGACCTTGCGGAGTATTTCGCGTCCGCCGGCCTGCCACGTTCCGGCTTCAGCTGCCTCGGATCCGGAGCAGGCGTTGGTTTCATGCGCATCGAGACGAAGTTCGCCATCGACGAAGGCGGCATGCCGCCGGATGGCGAAATCGTGAGCGGCGATCCCGCGGAGGCTTCTCTCGCGGCAAGGAAGGACGCCGTCGCGAAGGCCTCCCCCGCCAAGGCCCCCGGACGCCGCAGGACGGACAGGAACGCCAAGGCCGCCCGCAAACCCGTCGACTTCGCCTGCGACGTTCCGTTCATGTATTTCGTCTGCCACGAAAAAACCGGATGCATCGTCTTCGCGGGCCGGTACGCCGGCGAAACTCCGCCGGCGAAGTGACGGCGCGGCATTTTGGCTTTGAACGGGCGCGGGCTTTTGGTAGACTCTCCCCCGTAGCGCCCAAGGCTAGCGCCAGGCGCCGACAACGAGGTTTGGATCAATGGAAGAGAAGATAAAAGAGAAACTCGAGCAGCTCCGCGGAATGCTGCAGGCCGACGGCGGCGATCTGGAGCTTGTCGGGATAGAAGGCAAAACCGTGACGCTCAAGCTCGTGGGCCATTGCGGCTCCTGCCCCTATGCGATGATGACGCTGAAGCAGGGCATCGAGTCCGCCCTCCGGGAGATCGACCCGGAAATCGCCGTCGTGCGCGCGGAGTGACCGGCCATGGAAACCGTGAATGTGACGCTCGCAGGCGTGGGCGGACAGGGAATACTGCTCACGGCCGACGTGCTTGCGCGCGCCGCCGCGATCGCCGGCATGGATGTCAAGAAGTCCGAAATCCACGGCATGGCCCAGCGCGGCGGCAGCGTGATATCCCAGGTGCGCTTCGGAATGTCCGTGCACTCCCCCATCGTGCCTGCGGGCCGCTCCGACATCCTGGTCGCGTTCGACAAGCTCGAGGCATTGCGCTGGGCCGGTCTTCTCGCCCCGGGCGGCAAGGCTGTCGTGAACGACCTCTACATCGTCCCTGTCACGGTCACGAGCGGGCAGCAGGCCGGAATGGACGACCTCGACGGACGGCTCGCCGCCGCGCTTCCGGGCGCGATAATGGTGGACGCCGCCGCCATGGCCGCCGAGGCCGGGAACCCGCGCTCCATGAACATGGTCCTCGCCGGCGCGCTTTCGGCGATATGCCCGTTCAAGGAATCGCACTGGGAGCTGGCAATGACGGAACTCCTTGCGGGACCCAAGGCGAAATTCCTTGAAGCTAACAGAAAGGCTTTCGCGGCGGGACGGGCCGCTGCGGTCCGTTAGCATCCGGGAGGTGTTGCGATGGGAATCTGGAACAGGGCTGCGGAAACGATGTCGCGCGACGAACTCGCCGCGCGGCAGCTCGACGGGTTGCGCAAGACGCTGAACCGCGTCAAGGACAATCCTTTCTACCGCGAGCGCCTCTCCGGCTGCGGCATCCTTTCGCCGCAGGACGTCTCGTCGCTCGACGACCTCCGGAAGCTTCCTTTCTTCACCAAAGAGGATTTCCGCCAGGCGTACCCCCTCAAGATGAACTGCGTCGACCGCCGCGAACTGCTGGAGTTCCACCAGTCTTCCGGCTCCACCGGCACCCCCGTCGTGATGGCGTACACGAAGAACGACCTGAACCAGTGGGCCGAGTGCATGGCGCGCTGCTTCGCGATGGCCGGACTCGAAAAAGGCGACGCGTTCCAGATAATGCCCACGTTCGGACTGTTCAACGGCGGGTTCGGCTGCTACCACGGATGCAGGAAGGCGCACCTTTTCTGCGTGCCGGCTTCGAGCGGCAACACCGAGCGCCAGATAAAGCTCATGCGCGATTTCGGCGTAAAGGGCTTCTGCTCCGTCGTGAGCTACGTCCCCCGCATCATCGAGAAACTCGACGCCGACCCGTCCGGCGACACCGACATCCCTTCCCTCAAGGTCGGCATATTCGGCTCCGAGACTTTCTCCGACGAAATGCGCCGCCGCATAGAAAGCCGCCTGCACATCGAGTGCTTCGACATATACGGCATGACCGAGACCGGCGGCATCGGCACCACCGGCCAGGACTGCCCCTGCCACTGCGGCCTGCACGTGTGGGAGGACCACTACATCGCGGAAATCGTCGACCCCTCCACCGGCGAGCCGGTGCCGGACGGCGAATACGGCGAAATCGTCTTTACGTCCCTCACCCGCGAGGCGATGCCGATCATCCGCTACCGCACCCACGACATAACGCGAATCCTCGGCCGCGAAAAGTGCGCGTGCGGACGCACCCATCTCAGGATAGACCGCATCACCGGCCGCACGGACGACATGCTCATCGTGAAGGGCGTCAATTTCTATCCGCGCCAGGTCGAGCAGGCGCTTATGGAGATCCCCGGCGTCAAGGACGAGTTCCAGATCATACTCGAAGAAAGCCACGGCATGACAGACGTCACTATCAACGTTGAAGCCGAGCCGGGCGTGACGGGCCACATGGTCGCCAAGCATCTGCGCGAACGTCTTGGATTCCTGCCGAAAGGCGACGTGTTCCCCGTCGGCTCCCTCCCCCGCAGCGAGGGCAAGGCCAAGCGCGTCATCCGGAAGAAAATCGAGTGATTCCAAAACCCGTTCTCCGATTTCTTTACATTTTCCCGGGCGGTTAGCTCAGTTGGTCAGAGCAGGACCTTTACACGGTCAAGGTCGGGGGTTCGAATCCCTCACCGCCCACCAATCGAATGGCTATGCCCGATCCGAACCCCCATCCGGATCGGGTAACGATTAAACCCCTGTAAAATAAGGGTCTTATCGCCTTGGCCGTGTAAAGGTCTTGTTTCTGTTTGTCGAAATTCTGACGAGTTATTGTCGAAAAAGATGTTAGACACGAACCCCCTCGTGTAAAGATCGGTTGACGGCCTTCTTTCGTTCGGTATCATAGCGGCGCTCCTTGTCCGCAGGTGTCATCATCCTTATTGCCTTGTGCGGGCGTTTCGTGTTGTAGAAGTCAATGTAGTCGTCAAGCGATTTGATGAAATCCCTCGCCGACTTGTATTTGCGGCGGTAGAGTTCCTCGGCCTTGAGTGTCTTGAAGAAAGCTTCGCTGACGGAGTTGTCGTATGGCTTCCAGGAGCGTGAGTACGACCGGGTGATGCCGTTCTCGTTAGTATATGCGATGAGGGCGAACGAACGGTAGGCGGGGCCTCTGTCAGAGTGCAATATCAGTCCTGGCTTCGGTTTTCGCTGAATCAGTGCATCTTTCAGCGTCAGCTTCACGAGATGGGTACTGTTCCGGCGGCTTGTCCTGTATGCGACAACCCTGCGGCTATAGAGGTCGATTGTCGCGCAGATGAAGAATGTGTATTTCTTTACGTGCCATTCGGTGACATAACTGACCCATATCTCGTTCGGTCTTGGTGGATTGAAGTGCTGCTTTACGCGGTCGACTGGATTTCGGATTTCAAGGCGCCACCTGCGTTTAGCACCCGTCCGGATGCTGTGGAGGCCCATCTCGCGCATCAACCTTCTGACTATCGCAACTGACACATGCAAGTCTCTTTTCTTCATAATGACGATAATCTTGTCCGCTCCAAACCGTTGTTCGCTCTCGTTGAAGATATGGCGTATGCATTCCTTGAGCGCCGGAATCCTTGTCTTGAACCATGCGGCATCGCGTTTATTGTATTTGACATGCCCATAGAAGATTCTCCGGGAGACACCGAATGCATCGCAGAGGATGTGGATGTTGTATTTTACGGGGTCTTCACTGTAGAATTCTTCCATTGCATTGAGCTTGGCTTTTATGTCGGAGTGCAAAGTTTCGTTGGCGCGCTGGAGTATTTCGCGGATTCTTTTCTCTCGTTCAAGTTGCATCTTCAAGATGCGTACATCACTCCAGTTCGGCGCAGGTTTGGTCGTTGCCGGCACAATGGTGGATGGTCTCCGGTTGCCTTTTGTCCAGTTGTAGATGCTTTGCCTCGAGATGCCGTATTGGGCGGCAAGCGCCTTTACTTCCATATTGTTGCTATAGTAGCAGGATAGGATTTCTACCTTCTCTGCTTTTGAGATCTTTGGTTTCATTGTTTGTCTCCTTTTGATTGTGCTTTCGCCGTCCATCGGCGAAATTGAAAGTATACTATAGGAATTCGGTGTTTCAGCAATACAGGAAATTTGCCTTTCTAAAAGCAATGCATCGGACATGCAAGAGAACATTGATGGCACAAACTGGGCGGAAACGTTCGGTTTGTGACATTAGACAAGCCGACTGTTGACAGAAACAGGGCAGAAATGATATAATACTGCATCGTGAATGCGTATGATACTATTTTCGACGAAGCCATAGGCTACTATGGCATCTTTAGGACATCTCAAGCCCAAAGCCTGGGGGTGTCTGGCTCGGCCATATTGAGTCTTGCCAAGCGCGGCAAACTGCTGCGCATTGCGCATGGGCTTTATCGCATTGACAAGTATGTACCGCAACCTGATGGACTTGACGCATATGCCATTGCCGTCGCGAGGGTTGGCGAAGATGCCTATCTTTGGGGACCTTCCGTACTTCAGGCGCACCATCTATGCCCAACCGATCCTGCTAAGATATACGTCGCAACGCCGTCAAGATTCAGGGGGCGACTGCCACAAGGCATAATCCTTAAAAATGGCGCGAAACTGCATGAAGTCGATTTCATCGAGGGAATCCGGGCGCAGTCCGCAGGACAGGCGATTCTTTCCAGCCAGCACATAGTCATGTTCGACCGCCTGCTTGAAGCGGTGGAGAACGCCAAGGGCAAGGGGCTTCTCAACGATGCGGAAGCCCACAACACTCTCAAGGAACTGTACAAGAATGACTAAGAAACCGAATTCGCGCGCAAACCTTGATCGTGCAATCGAGAGACTTTTCGGCAACTATGAAAAGTCGCTTGAGACGAGAAGCATAATGGCCAACGCCATCGTGGGGCAAATGCTACACGGTGGTGTCGTTAAAGGCGGCAGTGGGCTCAAACTCAGATACGGCACGAGCATTACGCGCGCAACGATGGATTTGGACACCGCCTGTCGAGGTGATATCTCTGAATTTACCGAGCATCTGTCCGCGAGCCTTAAGAGCGGATGGTGCGGATTTTCGGGAACGGTCGTTAAGCGCGATCCGGCAAAGCCGAAGAATGTGCCGCCGCAATATGTGATGCAGCCATATGCCGTAAGGTTGTCGTATAATGGACAGCCGTGGTGTACGGTTGACCTCGAAATTGGGTTTAACGAACTGGGAGATGCGGAGGATTGCGACTTCGCCCTGTCGGACGAGGTGGCACAGATATTCACCGCGCTAGGATTCCCGGTCCCCGACGCGGTGCCGCTGATGAAATGCGAGTATCAGATTGCGCAGAAGCTGCATGGCCTTACAGAGCCGAACTCCAGGCGCGCCCACGATCTTGTCGACCTTCAGTTGATTGTAGAACATTCGCCTGTGGATTTCACGATGGCGGCGCAACTTTGCAGACGGCTTTTCTCGTTCCGCAATATGCAGTCATGGCCGCCTACGGTCGGAAAGGGAGACGACTGGGAGACGTTGTACAATGACGCCAACTTCAAGCATGGTGTATCCCGCACGATAGACGAAGCAGTCGTATGGGCGAATGAATTGATAGCGACCATAGCAAAGGCGTAGGAGGTGCATTAAATGGATTTTCGCAGAAGAATTTACGAAATCGTGCAGCCTGATGACGGCCATTCTATGTTAAGCCGTCTCTTCGATTGGCTGATTACGGCGCTGATCATGGCGAGCGTCATCATTGTATTCGCTACAACCTTCAACTTGCCGCGACGGACTCTTGGACACCTTTCATTGGCGGAAGGGGTTGCTTCAGTCGTGTTCACAATTGAATATGCACTCCGAATTTTAACGGCCGATTTTCTGTACCCGAAATCCGGGAAGTTCAAAGCCAGGATCAAATACGTGTTTTCGCCAATGGCAATTGTCGATCTTGTCGCAATCCTGCCTTTCTGGTTGCCAATGTTCTTCCCTGGTACAGTGCTCGGCTTGCGGGCATTACGTCTTGTACGGCTTCTGCGGATATTCAAGCTGAACAGGTATTTTGATGCCATGAAATCTCTGGGCGAAGTGATTGTCTCTAAGAAGAGGGAACTGCTCGGCTCAATGTTCTTTGTCTTCATCCTCATGTTGATTTCATCGCTTTTGATGTATTCCGCAGAACACGAAGTACAGCCTGATGTGTTCCGCAATGCCTTTTCTGGGTTGTGGTGGGCCGTTGCAACGCTGACAACTGTTGGATACGGAGACATTTACCCAGTCACTCCGCTTGGAAGACTCGTCGGCGCGTTTATCGCGTTTTCGGGTTTGGCCGCTGTCGCTATCCCCACCGGCATAATCTCTTCGGGACTGACAGAGCGCATCACAAAGAGCGACAAAGGGAAAGCCGCATCGGAAGAGGCTGATATCAGCGACACGCTTCGCAAGCAAGGTGAAATTCTCCACGACATACTCACAAAACTTTCCAAGAGCAACTGAAAGGCGGCCAAGATGAAGAAAGTTCACTACATATTAATCAGCATCGCAGTGGCAATGGCGTTGATCCCAACGATCGCGCCCTCGCTACTTTCGGTTGCAATAATTGGTGCGCTTCTCGGCGTTGGCGTTGTCTATTTCGTGCTACGGGGCGTAGATGCGGAAGACCAGAGACTGAAAGCAGAGATAAAACGGGTCGAGGGTGAAATCGCAAAAGCAAGAGAAGACAGGGACGCCGCCACGTCGCACGCCGAAGAGCTTGACAAGTTTTTCAAGGATAACGGCTACGCTGAGCTTGCGGAAAACCGCCAGCGGATCGAGATGGAGAGCGCCGACTTTGACAAGCAGATTGAGGCGAAGAGGCTGGAGTTCGAGCAGGAAATGGAACGCCAATGCGCCGAATACGAAAAGGATCTCGCAGAAAGAAATGCCCAGCAGGAGCAAGTCCTGCAGGAGAAAACTGCTCTTGAAATGAAATTGCAGAAGGAGATCGACAACCTCACAGCCCGCCGTGATGGTGCTGTCGAATTTGTGCAGAAATTTGATGATGCGCAAAGAAAATACAATGCGCTTCTAGAAAAGTTTGTCCGTACAAAGAAGAACTTCGAGGCTGTCGAATACTGTCTGTCGAATTGGTTGCATCTAGAGAACAAGCCGATAGAGGTGCTTAATGCGGAGGCGGCAATGTCAGATCAGGATTCCCTCGATCCAATCGGAGAAATTGACATCAAGGCACTCTCGATTCCTGACCTTCGCAAGGAGGCAAAGCAAATATCCCGCAGGATAGACACCCTGTGCGAAGAATTCTCGCTTAGGTATCAGACAAAGGCGATGAAGTCGCTTTTCTCGGTGACGGTCATTTACTTGAAGCTTGAGCTGCGTGTTATTCTTGGAGAATTGCGCTACAAGGCGCAGGAGGAAGCTGTCAGCAAGGTCGGGAAGCTCATGCTACGGGTTCAGCAGCTGTTTGAGGACGGAAACAGGACGATTCTTCCGACGGTTCTCGGATTCCTCGGAGAGCTTGAAAAGATATTCATTGACGCAGTAAAGGTAGAATACTTGTGGTATCTGCGCAAGGAGCAGCAGCGTCAGGAGCAGATAGCACTGCGAGAGAAGATGAGAGAGGAGAGAGAGGAAAGGCTCCGCCTTGAAGAAGAGCGGAAGCGAGTGGCCGAAGAGGAAGCCAAGTTTGCTGCCGAACAGGAGCGGTTGCGGCTTATGCGCGAGGAAGCAGCGGCGAAGGCCGCAGAGGAGATGGCCGCCACAGGAGAGCAGTCCGACGAGACCAGGGAGGCACTTGCGGAGATTGACGCGCAGATGCTTAAGGTTGAAGCAAATCTTGGAGAGGTGGCAGTCCAGAGGGAAGAGATCGCAAAGAGGCAAAACGGCAAGGCCGGGACTGTGTACGTCATCAGCAATCTAGGTTCCTTCGGGCCAGATGTGTTCAAGGTTGGAATGACACGCCGCCTTGAGCCTCAGGACCGTGTCGATGAACTTGGAGACGCCAGCGTTCCGTTCGAGTTCGACGTCCACAGCTTCATATTCTCGGAGGATGCCGTCGGACTAGAAGCGAGCCTCCATGAACGTCTCGCAAGTTGCCGCGTAAACAAAATCAACGCGCGTAAGGAGTTTTTCCGTGTATCGTTGGACGACATAGAACGTCTCGTCCAGGAAACAGACCCCACTGCCTCGTTCAACCGCACTATGGCGGCTGAAGAATACAGAGCCTCCCAAAGCGGCATAGAGCTTAACGAGACGGTGCAGGGCGAAACATCACAATCCGAAGAAGAGGGCGAAGAATGACATCGGTCGTCAAGGCAGTCCTTGCCCTCGCCGCACTTTGCCTGACCGTTGCGGTCGGCGTGTCCTCGGCGCATAACAGTAGAGCCTTAAGACACTACTATCGATTTCTTTATGCAGGAAGGAACGAAAAGTACGACGAGGCTCTTGAAGAATACAAATATCTATCTGAAAAATGGCGTTCAGACCATCTCGCCGGTTCATATTACATCGCTGCCAAAGAGCAGACAGGACGAGACGTAAAGCCATGCCTGTTCCCTACCGTGGAAAAGGCGGATGTCATGGCGTTGGCAATCTTTGCCTTTGGCGTGATGATTCTGCTTTCGCGTGTGTCTCCAAAGGAGCAGAAACTGTATTCTCGCGAGAAAAATGTGCCTTTGCCCAATCCGCCTACTGACGGTCAACTTTCATTCATACGCCGAATCAATGGCGGAATAGTCCCCGTAGGGCTGACAAGAGAATCCGCTGCAATGATGATCAAGAATCATATTGCCAAGGTTAGCCAGTCCTCCAGGCGACAGAAAATTGATGTCTCGCCCATTGAGTTCATGTCTGGATCACGCTCATACCGAGAAAGAATGAGACTTGAACGCGAACGCAAGAGAGCGCAGGAGAAACTGGTTCGCCAGCAAGAACAGGAAAAGAGGAGGCAAGAGCGAGAAGCACAAAGAGCCCAGAAAGCAGCCGATAGGCTTTACGACAAGCGCCTTTCAGAAGAGGAGAAACTGATTAAAGCGAGAGAGGAAGCGGCATCAGGATTGGTGCGTAAATCACGAAACGCAAAAGCGCAAGCCATTCAGGAGCTTCAAACCCTTGTAAACGACATCTTGGCCGACGAACGCATAGAGCCACAGGAAGTCCGTCAGTTGAAAGCATGGCTTATGGCTAATAAACAGGGCCCCGATGATTTTGCCCAGATGTTCAAGCTGATTGACGAATCTCTTATCGATGGAATTATCGACGCAGACGAAACACAGGCAATCTATGAAGGATTCATCGATTGCTTGATTACGCTTCGGGAGAGAAGAAATTAAACAAAAAGGCGAATATCAATGAACATCCAGATTCTACAAGGTTCGCCGAGGACGAATGGAAATACTGCATGGATTACGGAAGAGCACCGCAGGGCAACGGAGGCAGTTGGGTATCTGAGTTGAGGACGCTATGAATCATGAACGCTTAAAACCAACTCGCCATTGCATACTTTTTCGGGGAGAAAATGACATGGTTCAGCGGTCTGCACGAAACCAACACCCCGTCACACCCAAAACATGCTATAATACAAGGGTTTTTGATGGGTCGGCTTCTCCGTTTGTCTCGAGTGAGGCGGGAGTCTGAATCCTTCAAATACCACCAATAATAACTTGCCAACTTGCAAACTATCAGCAGGAATCTGCACCATTCAGTTGCCAAGTTAAACAGTTGCCAAGTTGAATGGACAGTTGAGAAGTCTAACTGATGCAAACTTGCCAACTTGCAAACTTGATAACTTGCCAACTTGCAAACTTCAGCAGGAATCTGCACCATTCAGTTGCCAAGTTAAACAGTTTTCAAGTTGAACAGTTGCCAAGTTGAATGGACAGTTGAGAAGTCTAACTGATGCAAACTTGATAACTTGCCAACTTGATAACTTGCAAACTTGCAAACTATCAGCAGGAATCTGCACCATTCAGTTGACAAGTTAAACAGTTGACAAGTTAAACAGTTGCCAAGTTGAATGGACAGTTGAGAAGTCTAACTGATGCAAACTTGCCAACTTGCCGACTTCCAAACTCATGTCTTGTGGTTGGCGCAGCAGGAAATCGGAAATCGGAACCGCGCCATACGCATAGAATCCGTTTATGCTATAATAAATGGCGCTTTGGAAGGTATGCTTCTTCTCTTGGATAGATGGTTTCTTCGTGGGCCGGCAGCTTGAAATGACAATGCGGACGGACATATCTGCTTTCGGACGGAAGGCGGCTTGAATGGGCGGCGTGTCGCCTGCGCATAGCCGTCTCCGCGGCTTTTTCAGCGGCATGGCCGGACTTGCGGCCGTGGCCGCCGCCGTCGCGGCCGCGGCTTTCGCCGTCGCGGCTCGGCATTATTCCCGCCTCGAAGACGTGTCCGTCATGTTTTTGCTGCTGGCCGCCGTTTCAGGTGCGGTCGGTCTGTTCGCCGCATGGTGGGCCTGGTGTTTCCCGTCTGCGCCGCCGGCCCGGTACGTGGACGACGCGGGCGTGCGCGGCGCCATTTCGGCGGCGGGTTCGCTTGTCGGCTTTTTGAAGTCGCTGGACCGCAGCCTGGAGTGCGCGAACATCCTTGCCGGAATCTCCGGCATGGATGCTGTCGCGCCCAGGGCTTCGATGTTCGCCATCAACGACCGCCTTGCCGCCATAGCGTATACCGACATAAGGAACGTGTTCTGCAGACTTGGAAATCCCAGGACGCTTCTGTCGAACCCGGAGGGGATCGGCTACTGCGCCGTGGTGATGCAGCTCTTCAACATCGGAGCCGCCCCGGAGATGCTGCTCGACCCCCGCACGCGAGACAGGGTGGTTGAAATCATCGAGAAATTCGAGAAGACATGCAATCTGTCGCTGTCCGTCGAAGGGGCGGACGGCGGGTTCGCATTCGCGGCCGTGTTCGGCGGGAAGGCCGGCGAATGCCAGTGGGTGCGACGCTATGCCACCGCGATGTACAGGTGGGCGTCGTTCGTGGCGAAAGTCGACGGGACGGTCACCCGGAAGGAAAGCGAGACGCTTGCGTCCATAATGTCCATGGCGGCCGGGCCGGGCCCGGACGGCGAAGACGGCATGGCGGCCGACGGCATCCAGGACGACGCTCCGCGCACCTCAGGCCTGGAGGCAATCATGGAGCGGCTCGACGGACTCGTCGGCCTGGAAAGCGTGAAGGCCGAAGTCCGTGCGCTTGCCAGTTTCATAGACATCCAGGCCAAGCGCAGACAGAGCGGGATGAAAGCCGCGTCCGTTTCCTGCCATTGCGTGTTCACGGGCAATCCGGGCACCGGCAAGACCACCGTGGCAAGGCTGCTTGCCGACATATTCCGCGAGACCGGAATCGTGAAGAAGGGACATCTCGTCGAGACCGACCGTTCGGGGCTTGTCGGCGAATACGTCGGACAGACCGCGGTGAAGACAAACAAGACGATAGACCGTGCGATAGACGGCGTCCTGTTCATCGACGAGGCGTATTCGCTCGTCCAGGGCGGAGACCGCGACTATGGCGCCGAAGCAGTGTCCACGCTGCTGAAGCGCATGGAGGACGACAGGGGAAGGCTTGTCGTGATTCTCGCGGGCTACCCCGGCGCGATGGAATCGTTCCTCGACAGCAATCCCGGACTGCGTTCGCGGTTCGGCAGGCGGATAGAGTTCCCGGACTACAATGCCGCGGAGCTGGCGAGGATATTCGCGATGTACGCGGAAAAGAGCGAATACACGTGCGGCCCTGGCGTGCGCGAGGCGGTCGCCGGAGCCATGGCGGCTGCGATTGCGGAAAAAGGCCGCAATTTCGGCAACGCGCGATTCGCGAGGAACCTGTTCGAGCGGGCGATCCAATGCCAGGCCGTGAGGCTGTCCACGGTCGCGCCGCTCACGCCGGAGGCGCTGGCGGAGCTCGCGCCGGAAGACATAGTGCAGGCGTCCGGCATCCAGTCCGGCCGACTGCCTTGACGCGCCGCCGCCACGCGGCGCGCGTCCCCATGCGAATTATTCTCGATGTCCACCCTGGTTGCAAAGGCAAATGCTTCGATATCTTGCATTCACTTTTGCAAATGGCAGAATCTCCAGATTGTAATGGGTTAGTGGGTTGCGCAGCCCACCAACCGATCTGAGGATTAGGGCCGTCTTTCCGCAAGGGTGCGGACGCTTGGCGTCTCCAAAATGAAGAAA